>JACWDO010000040.1 GCA_014654115.1 Pelagibacterales bacterium SAG-MED17
TAAGTTTAGATGAGGAAAATAGAAAGCTTATTCAAGAAAAAGAAAAATTTGAAATGGAAAAAAAAACCATTTCAAAATCTAAAGATCAAAGTTTATTTGAAAAATCAAAAGAACTTTCTTTAAAAATTGAAGAAATTAATAAAAATCAAATAAAATTACAGACCCAGATTACTGATATTTTATCTTCTATCCCTAATGTACCATTAAGCGATGTTCCAGTGGGACAAGATGAAAATTCTAATAAAGAGATAGAAAAAAAAGGGGAAATAAAAGATTTTAATTTCAAGCCTAAAACTCATTATGAACTAGGAGATAAATTAAATATGCTTGATTTTGACTTAGCCACAAAAACAACTGGCTCAAGATTTGTATTTGTTAAAAAAGAATTAGCACAATTAGAAAGAGCAATATCAAATTTTATGATTGATACGCATACTCAAAAAAATGGTTATACAGAAATATCTCCTCCTTTAATTGCAACTGCTGAAACAATGTTTGGCACTGGACAATTACCAAAATTTGAAAATGATCAATTTGAAATTAAGTTAGATGAAGGTGAAGGAAGAAAGTTCTTAATACCAACAGCTGAAGTAATTTTGACAAATATTGTAAAAAATCAAATTTTAGAAAAGAATAAATTACCAATTAGAGTAGTTGCATCTACACCATGTTTTAGAAAAGAGGCGGGCAGTTACGGCAAGGATACTAAAGGTATGATCAGACAGCATCAATTTTACAAGGTGGAATTAGTAAGTATTGTTGAAAACGACAAGTGTTCAGAAGAATTAGAGAGAATGTCTAACTCTGCTACAATGATATTGGATGCTTTAAAACTTCCTTATAGAAAAATTGTTTTATGTACTGGTGATATGGGTTTTAGTGCAGAAAAAACCTACGACATTGAAGTTTGGCTTCCATCTGAAAATAAATATAGAGAGATATCAAGCTGCTCATCATGTGGCACTTTCCAAGCAAGAAGAATGAAAGCTAGATATAAAGGACAAGACAGCACAAAAGAGTTTGTCGGCACACTTAATGGCAGTGGATTAGCAGTTGGTAGAACCATGATTGCTATTATGGAAAACTATCAAACAGAAGATGGATCTATTTTGATACCCGAAGTTCTGAAGCCATATATGACAAATATAGATAAAATTTCTATCAATTAAGAGTTGAGTTTAAATAATAGATAGGATAAATAGCCTTAACTTAATAGGATACGTTATGGATGCTGGAATTGGACAATTTATACCTTTAATTTTAATTTTTGTTATTTTCTATTTTTTTCTTATTAGACCTCAACAGAAAAAAGTAAAAGATCATAAAGCTATGGTTGAAGCACTTAAAAGAGGGGACAAGGTAATTACTTCTGGTGGTATAGTCGGTACTGTTGAAAGAATAATTGATAACGAAAAAGTTGAGGTTCAAATTTCTGATAATGTAAATGTTGAAGTTGTCAGAGCAACTGGAATTCAAGGTTTAGTAAGCTCTACAGAACCAAAAAAATAACATAACAAAAAAGTGTTATACTTTTCAAAATTACGAATAGTTTCAGTAATTGTTTTTACAGTCATCTTTTCCTATTTTGCTTTTTCAAATTTTATTAAATTTGATGATAAATTTTTTTCAAAAAATATAAATTTAGGTTTAGATTTACAGGGTGGATCTTATTTACTTCTTGAAATAGATAACCGACCAGTAATTACTCAAAAACTACAGGCAAAAATAATTGAATTAAAAAGATATTTTAAAGAAAAGCAAATAACTCTTAAAAATTTTTCACTTAAAGGGGATACAATTTCATTTGAAACAACAAATAACGAAATTGAAAATGTTAAAAATATTTTAAATGATAAAGAAAGTGATGTTAATACGTATTATCCAACTTATAAATCACATGAATTTGATGTTTTAGAGGATGGAAATCTTTTTTCATTAAATTACTCTAGATATGGTTTAGTTTTATTAAAAAATTCTTCACTAGATCAGGCAATAGAAATTGTAAGAAGAAGAGTTGATGAGGTTGGAACAAATGAACCCAATATTCTAAAAAGAGGTAATGATAGAATATTAGTTGAATTACCAGGTTTAGATGATCCAAATAGAATTAAATCTTTGCTTGGAAAAACAGCAAATCTCACATTTCAATTTATTTCACAAAATAATGAAGAGTCGTTTGGAACAGAAAAATTATCTTTTGAAGATGGTTCCAGAGATGCAATTGTTAGTAAAAGAATAATTTTAAGTGGTGATAACCTGGTTGATGCAAAACCAACAATGAATTCACAAACAAATGAAACAGTAGTTTCAT
>JACWDO010000041.1 GCA_014654115.1 Pelagibacterales bacterium SAG-MED17
TTGAGAATATTATCTTTTTTAAAATTTGAAATTATATCTGAGCAATTTTTTGCGTATTTTTTATATTTTCCTGTTTTTTCAATTGAGCCAACCCTCAATGCATCAAAAACTGTTGTTATTCCAACAGATGCTAACTCTCTATCATGAGATAAAATTGCATTTTCAACCGGAAATGAAACTTTTGGTCTTGGTGTCATGTGTCTTTCAAGATTGTCAGTATGTAATTCAACCAATCCTGGAGAGATGTAATCTTTTTCGCAGTCTATTGAAGTTTTGTTATTAGTTAATCCACTACTTATATCGATAATCTTGTTATCTTTAATCCTTATATGACCATGAATAATCTCATCCTTTTTAATTATCATGGCATTATTTAAAATATATTCATGCATCAACTTTTATTACACATGAATTGTTACAAATATTTTAAATTAGAGAAAATTTATATAAGTATTATAAGTTGAATTATGAAAAAATATTCAAGATTTGCAGTTTATTACGCTCCTCCAAAAGGAAGTGGTCTAGAAGAATTTGGTAAATATTGGTTTGGTTGGGATCCACTTGACGCAAAATTTATAAATAAGAAGCAAAGAATTAATTATCTAAAAAGATTTGGAATAAAAAACTTAAAAAGCATAGATAATAATATTTTAATTGCAAAAAAATATGGATTTCATGGGACACTTATACCTCCTTTTAAACTAAACAATAATTATAATAGAAAAGAATTATTTAAAAAAATTGAGGTCGTAGCTAAAAAATATAAAAAATTTAATTTTTATAAATTTAAATTAAAAAAAATTGATAATTTTTATGCATTTGTGCAATCTAAAAAGAATAATAACATTAATAAGTTATCAAATAGACTTGTTAGAGAATTATTTAAATTTAGGCCACCTCTTACAAAAAAAGAAATTGATAGAAGAAATCCCTCTAAACTAAGTAAATTACAATTAAATATTTTATATAAATGGGGATATCCCTATTTAATGTCAGAATTTAATTTTCACATGACCCTTGCATCTGAGGTATCAGGAAACAAATTGTATTTTGAGTTAAAAAAAATTGAAAAAAAAAAAGAAATCATTTTAAATGAAATAAATGATTTTGATAAAATATATATATTTGGTGAAAACCAAAAAGGAATGTTTGAGAATTTAGAAAATTTTTCACTTAGCTAAGATTATTTTTTTTAATTTATTTGCACCTATAGATATTGATTTATTATTGTTTATAGTAATTGTATTATTTGGAAGTAAATTAATTTTTCTTTTTATCCTTTTATTTATTGATTTTTTGTCTTCTCTAGCTCGATTTACAAGTCTATTTTTAATAATTGTTGATGGGGCAGTTATATTAATTATTTTAACGTTATTAACTTTTTTTTTTACTTTAAAAAGTGCTTTTCTTGAACCATTAAAAATTACTGTTTTACCTTGCTCTATTTTTTTTATTTCCTTAAATGGAATACCGTATGATAAACCATGAGCTTTCCAGTAGATGAAGAAAAATTTTTTTGAAATTTTATCTTCAAAATTTTTAATTGATATACTGTAATGATCTTCATTTTTAATATCTTTTTTCCTGGTAATGTATCTTTTAACCAAAATGGAATTAGGAATTTTATTTATTACTTTTTTTAATAATGTATCTTTTCCTGAGCCGGATGGTCCAACGACTACAAAAAGCTGACCGTTAGTTTCCATGTGATATTTTTGTAATATCTATTTCTCTAGCATTTAAATATTTACGTGAAGATTCATCATGAAAAATACCAATTATTGAAGATCCTTTATCTTTTTTTTCATTAATCAAATTCAAAACAATATCTTTATTAACATTGTCTAAGCTAGCGGTTGGTTCATCTAGTAGCAAGCATGGATAATTTCTAATCAATCCCCTAGCAACATTTACTCTCTGTTGCTCCCCTCCTGAAAAAGTAAGTGGCGATAAATTCCATAAATTCTTATCTATATTAAGATCTAGTAAAATTTTTTCAGCTCTTTCACGAACTTCTTCTTGATCAAA
>JACWDO010000042.1 GCA_014654115.1 Pelagibacterales bacterium SAG-MED17
GTTATAGTCAATACCCATACCACCACCAAGATCTATAAACTCAAAATTAAAGTTAATTTTTTTTATTAATTTGTCTAAGACGTTGAGCATTTTTTGGTAAGGTTTATAATCTAGAATTTGACTTCCAATATGTACACTTAAACACTTTAGATTTAAAAATTTTGAATTTTTTATATATTTTGAAATTTCGATAAATGTCTTTTCATTAACACCAAATTTATTTTCTTTTTTACCAGTTGAAATTTGTTTAATTGTTTTTGCATCTGTATTTGGATTTAATCTAATTCCAATATTTACCTTTTTGTTCTTAGATTTTGCTATACTTTCTATCTCTAATATTTCACTTTTTGACTCGCAGTTAATCAATAAAATATTTTTATCTATTGCATAAATTAATTCTGACCTAGTTTTGCCGACTCCGGAAAAAACAATTTTTTTGGAAGTTATTCCTGCTTTAAGTGCAATCATTAATTCACCTTTTGAGACAACATCAGCTCCCAATCCACTTCGTTTAATTAGTTTGAGTATTTCTAGATTACAGTTTGACTTCGTTGAAAAACATATGATTGGAGAAAACGATTTAAAACTTGTTTTAAAATCACTTATATTTTTATTAATTTTTTTCTCCGAGTAGCAAAAAATTGGTGTTTCAAATTTTTTAATTACTTTAGTGAGTCTGGATTTTTCAACTGTAAAAATATTATTGATATATTTCATATTTTTTTGGTATTTTAAAAACGTTATTAAAATTATTTAATTTCATAACATTATTATTTAGTGATGCCTCATATTTTGGCTCATTTTTTCTTCCACATGAAGTTAATAAAATTAGACACATAGTAATTAAAGTTATTTTTTTAATCATAGTTATTTCTTTTTGTAACTTAATATCATTTTCTTAATGTTGTCGAAAGAAGTTCCACCGTAAGAAACTTTAGAATTAACAGATTTTTTTAGTTCAAATACTTTTAGAACATCAGCAGTTAAACCTTTTTCAATTTTATTTATCTCTTTTACAGTGAGTTCTGACAGTTTTTTTTTATTTTTTTCAGCAAAATTTATGATTTTAGCTGTTTGTAAATAGGCTTTTCTAAATGGATAATTTAATTCTCTAACCATGTAATCTGCTAAGTCGGTTGCTGTAATGTAGCCAATTTCTGCAAGTTCAATCATTCTTTTTTTATCTGGTGAAAAATTTTTAAGAACATCATTTAATATAATTAAGGAATTTTTTAATTGATCAAACGATTTAAAAACAATTTCTTTATCATCTTGTAAATCCTTAAAATAAGAAAGAGGTAAACCTTTTAATGTTGTAAGCATAGAAAATAGATTTCCAAACATGAAACCTGTTTTGCCTCTTAAATATTCTAGAGGATCAGGATTTTTTTTCTGAGGCATAATAGACGATCCAGTTACAATTTTATCATTTAAATTGATAAGTTTAAAAGCATCTGAATTCCAGATTATGAATTCCTCTGCAATCCTAGAAATGTGAACAGCACATGCAGAACAAGAATAAAGAAAATCAATTACAAAATCTCTATCAGAAACAGTATCGATTGAGTTTTTAGTTGGTCTTTGGAAACCTAATTTTTTTGAAGTGTAAAATCTGTCTATTTTAAAAGAAGTACCTGTTAAAGCAGCCACACCAAGTGGACTTTCATTAAGACTCTCTAAATTATTTTTAAATCTATTTTTATCTCTGTTAAACATTTCTAAGTAAGCCATTAAATAATGAGCAAAGGAAACTGGTTGTGCATTTTTTAGGTGCGTGAAACCAGGCATAATTGTTTCAACATTTTTTTCTGCTTTTTTTAAAATATTTTTAATTGTAATATCAATATTTTTAACAATTTCTTTATTGGCTTTCCTTAACCAAATTTTAAAATCTGTGACAACCTGATCATTTCTTGATCTCGCAGTGTGAATATATCCTGCGTCCTCTCCAATTAGCTCAAAAAGTCTGTGTTCTATATTCATATGGATATCCTCAAGCTTATTATCAAAAATAAATTTTTTTTT
>JACWDO010000043.1 GCA_014654115.1 Pelagibacterales bacterium SAG-MED17
TGGCGTTTGTGAGCCAGAATGTCCAGTGGACGCCATAATATCTGATAGTGATGATAGTGATGGAAAATGGTTAGAAGTAAATAAAAAATATGCGGAGATCTGGCCAAACATAAGTGAGAAAAAAGATCCACCTGAGGATCACGAAAAATTTAAAAACGAAGAAAATAAATATGAAAAATATTTTAAAGAAAATCTTGAATAATAAAAAGACCAAAAAAGTAATCAAGAAAAAAACTAAAGCTGTCAAAAAAGTTATTAAGCCAAAAAAAATTTCTAAAGTAAAAAAAGTAATAAAAGATACAAAAAAAAAAGATAAAATTAAAGCTGAAGTCAAAACTGATCCACTAAGAATACCTAAAAGTAATGAACAAAAGCCTGAAATTAAAAAGGTTAAAAAACAAGAGACAGAAAAAAGATTATTTAAAGTTAAGGATTATGTCGTTTATCCTAAGCATGGAGTAGGTCAAATTACAGAAACAAAAAAAATTAACATAGGTGGAATTGATGTTGAAACTTATGTTTTAAAATTTGAAAAAGATAAGGCAAATGGAATGGTTCCTGTAAATAAACAATCTCACCTAAGACCACTAGCAACGATAAACCAGATAAATAAATGTGTAAGTATCTTAAAAAGTAAACCAAAAATTAAAAGGTCAATGTGGAGTAGAAGAGCACAAGAATATGAGGCCAAAATATCATCAGGCAAAATTTATGATTTAGCAGAGGTAGTAAGGGATCTTAATAAGGGAGATGATATTATGGTCGATCAATCTTACAGTGAAAGACAATTATTCGAAAAGGCATACGAGAGGCTATTATCTGAATTCCAAATTGTAATGGGATCAAGCCTTGAAGATGCACAGAAAAAGCTGGATAAAGCTTTAAAGAGAAATTTAGAGAAGCAAGCACTAAAGGTCGAGGAAAAGCCAGTAGCTGAAGAGCCAACAAATCAACAAACAGCAGAGTAAAAAAAAACGCTCCCCACGCAAGCGCCATGAGAAGCGTTATCAGTTAAAAAGAATACTAAACTATCTTCTTTTTTTCTTCTTAGCTTTTTTCTTAGCTTTTTTCTTAGTTTTCTTTTTAGCAGCTTTCTTTTTTCTTTTAGCCATCTTTAGCTCCCTTTTTTTTATAAACGAATCTTTATGATTCGTTAATAACTAATTTTTATTTTTTTTGAATAGTTATGTCAAACATATAATTTTTTCAAAAAATTAAAAAAAAATTATTGTTTTTATTTTTTTTTATTAGTTAAAAAAAAGTTAAATAAATCGCTATTAATAAAGTGTTTTTTGAAAATATTTTAATAAAGTTTTTCAAATTCATTTTTATATTTCTGAACAATTTTATATCTTTTCAGTTTTAAAGTTGGGGTTAACATTCCATTCTCGATTGAAAATTTTTCGTTAATAACAAAAAATTTTTTTATATTCTCTATTCTAGAAAGACTTTTATTAATATTATCTACTTCTTTTTTTATTTGGTCTTGTGTTATGTTCAAATTATCTTCAGACAAAACTAATAAAGCAACTAAATATGGTTTATTATCTCCATAAACAATTGATTGGTCAATAAATTTGGAATTTGACAATTCATTTTCTATTTTTACTGGGGAAATATTATCTCCACCAGGTGTAATCAAAATATCTTTTTTTCTATCAGTAATTTTTAAATAACCATTTTCAAAAATTCCTATATCGCCAGTGTGTAACCAGCCATCTTTTAGAACTTTTTTAGTTTCTTCCTCATTATTCCAATAGCCAAGCATTACATTTTCACCTTTTACTAAAATTTCTCCATCATCTGCTATTTTGACCTCATTACCCTTAAATGGTGGTCCTACAGTCTCTACCCTTATATCATCAATAGGATTACAACTCACAACGGGAGAAGTTTCGGTTAATCCATAGCCCTGTAAAGTTGGAAGGCCTATAGCATTTAAAAAAATACCTACTTCTTTATCTAAAGCACCTCCACCCGACACAA
>JACWDO010000044.1 GCA_014654115.1 Pelagibacterales bacterium SAG-MED17
ATGGGGAAATAATCCATAGAAAACTTGGTAATCATCAACTAAATATTCCACATAAAAGAATGCATAATAGAAACTTTGTTCTGTTTCCTTTATATGAATTGGATAAAGATTGGGTTCACCCAAAACTTAATAAAAATATAGTCATTTTAATGTCAAATTTAACCCCAGATCAGTTATTGGGTATTAAAATTACCTAATTAAATGATATAAATAGTTATGCTTAAATCTGAAGAATTAATTAATAAAGTAAAAAATTATAACAAGTTTCTTAATCCTGAAACTTTAACAAAAGCCTATGATTTTGCTTTAAAGGCTCATGAGAAACAAAAAAGAGATGAAGGATCACCATATATTATTCATCCAATAGCGGTAGCAAATATTTTAACCGAACTAAAACTAGATAGTGCAACTATAGCCACTGGCTTACTTCATGACACAATTGAAGATACACATGCAACTTATAACACAATCGAAGCAGAATTTGGAAAAGAAGTTGCAGATTTAGTTGATGGCGTTACAAAAATTTCAGAGTTCGAAAATCAGGTCATATCAAACTCTAAAGCAGAAAATTTTAGAAAATTAATACTAGCGACATCAAAAGATATCCGAGTTTTGCTAGTTAAAATTGCCGATAGACTTCACAATATGCGCACAATCAAAGTTGTTGATAAAGAAAAACAAATTAGAAAAGCAAAAGAAACTATGGAAATTTATGCTCCACTTGCAGATAGAATGGGAATGCACCGTATAAGAGATGAATTGGAAGACCTTTCTTTTGAAGTTCTAAATCAAGATGCAAGAAAATTGATAAAAGATAGATTAGATAAAATTAAAGAAAATAATCTTATTAACTTTAATAATATTTCCGATGAGTTTTTTGCAATGCTTAAAATTAAAAATATAGAACCAAAAATAATTGGGAGAGAGAAAACTCCCTTTTCAATTTGGAGAAAAATACAAAAAAAAAGAACTTCTCTTGAGCAAATAACAGACATAATTGGTTTTAGAATTATTTTAGATAATATTGATGATTGCTATAAAGCTTTAGGAATTTTTCATAGTAAATGGAATTGTATACCAGGTAAATTTAAAGATTATATTTCATCACCTAAAATCAATAAATATCAATCATTACACACAGCTATTATTGGACCAAATAAAAGACCAATTGAGATTCAATTAAGAACAAAGCAAATGCATGAGTTTGCTGAAAGAGGTATTGCTTCTCACTGGAAATATAAATCATCGGAAAAATTTAATTCTTTGACTTGGAAGGAGTATGATTGGTTGGCAGATTTAGTGGAAATTATTGATAAAAATGAGAATCCGGATGATTCATACGAGTATACAAAACTACAAATGTTTCAAGAAAACGCTTTTTGTTTCACTCCTAAAGGATCAATTATTAAACTACCTAAAAATGCCACACCGATAGATTTTGCTTATGCAGTTCATACTCAAATTGGTGATTCGGCTATTAGTTGTGAGATAAATGGAAACGAAAGTGCATTACAATCAATATTACGAAATGGTGATGTTGTTAATATTATAACCTCAAAAAAAGCTTCCCCATCACTTCATTGGTTGACCAGTACTAAAACTGGAAAAGCTAGGGCAGCAATTAGAAGATATTGGCAATATCGCGAAAACAGTAAACCGATTAGGGAAAAAAGGTACAATACCACACTTTGGATATCTCTACCTGATGAGCCTGGAAAAATGGGAGATGTTACCACAATGATAGGAGAAAACTTTGTTAATATTTCAAGTGTGGAAATGGTGGAAAAACTTAATGGTAGGATTAATTTTAAATTTAATCTTATTATTCATGATCTTAAGAACTTTACAAAATTGATAAGTGAACTAAAACAAAAAGATTATAAATTTAAAATTATTAGACATAAAAATAAAAAATATGCTTTCTTTAAAAAACTCTTTAGCAGTTTTAAGAAAAACTAATGCT
>JACWDO010000045.1 GCA_014654115.1 Pelagibacterales bacterium SAG-MED17
TTATGTCAGGTTGCAAAAATAAATGAATCCTTATTAGGATTGAAATATCAATTTCCAATAGAAGAAAGAGAATTTAAAAGTACATCGATAATTAAAATTGAAAATAAAAATCTTCAAAAAATAACAGCTGAAATAAAAAATTCAAAAGATCTTAGCAATCAACAAAAAACAATTTTAGTTGGGTATATAGATAAAACCAAGCAATTAATTCCTTTATTAACTAATGAGAATTTAATTGAAATGGATACTAAAATTAAAATAAGTGAAATGACTAATGAAATAAGACAATTAAATTCAAATTTTAAAAAAGAAGATTATCCATTTGAAACAGAGGTTAAAAAAAATGAACGTTTAAAAGGTGTATCTGAACAAGGTGACTGGGGTATAATGACTGTCAAATCAGGAACTGGTACTATAGAAAACACTATTGAAGTTCCATTTATTGCAGAAACTTCAAAAGGTTTAAAATTTCAAGCAGCTGCTGCTGAACTTAAAAAAATTAATGATAAATTTTTTAAATTAAGAAATCACAATCCACAGTTCAAAAATTTAATTAAACAACTTAAAGATGATGTTAAAACCTACAGAAAAAGTTTAGATGATGCTGAGGAAATTGCCTCAGATTATGCAAAAAATATAGTTAAAATTGCACGAAGAATTGAATTTGCAAGTATTTATCCACCTAATGCGCTAAATGAAATGCAAGAAGCGATTATTGAATTTGACGATCTTCAGGAAAAAGAACAAGCTGGTCTTAGATTAATTGATATTCTTTTATTTCCAGCTGGAACAATTGTTGCTAGCGGACCGAGTTGTTCTGAACAAGGTTCAGGAAGATGGTTGCCCAAACCGTCAGATACATTAAATAAATTTATCCTCATGTCTAAACCAAGTGTTGGATATAAAAATATACCTCTTCTCTGGATAGAAATGATCGATGTTAGTTCAATAGTTGGATTTGTTTTACCAGATTGGATTGCTGATATTTTACCCGGTGAATACCCTGTTCATACAAGCGAAGGAATTGTTAAAGAAAACTTTAAAGGTAAAGTTTTAAAAGTCGTTACCGGTGATTTTAAACTATTTAAAATACCTGTTCCTTATGGTCATATCTGGGACTCGTTTTTAAGAGTATTTTTAGGATTAGTTTTTGGAATAATTATTGGTGTACCCTTAGGTTTGTTTATGGGACTAAACAGATTTGCTAAAGGATTTTTTGATCCTTTGATTGAATTATATAGACCAGTGCCTCCATTAGCTTGGGCTCCACTAATCATTTCAGTACTTGGAATTGATAACACAGGAAAAGTATTTTTATTATTTATGGTTTCGTTATCAATTATGATTATATCTGCTAGAGCTGGAGCTTCTGGAACGCAACTTTCTAAAATTCATGCTGCACACTCGTTAGGAGCTTCTAAAAGACAAATACTTCGACATGTTATATTTCCAAATTCTTTACCTGAAATTCTCACAGGTATAAGAGTAGCAGTAGGTATGTGTTGGGGAACTTTAGTAGCTGCTGAATTTTTAGCTGGAACAACAGGTATTGGGTTTGTTGAAAATGTT
>JACWDO010000046.1 GCA_014654115.1 Pelagibacterales bacterium SAG-MED17
GTGGAAACTTATATAAAAATTATTAATTTTCATTTAGAAAATGGAACAAATGGACTTGTGCCAGCAGGTACAACAGGTGAGTCTCCAACTCTTTCACATAGTGAACATGAAAAAGTTATAGAGCTATGTATACAAGAGGCTAAAGGAAAAATTCCTGTAATTGCAGGAACTGGATCAAATTCTACCGCTGAAGCTATATCACTCACAGAGCATGCTGAAAAGGCTGGTGCCGATGCTGCCTTAATAGTGACGCCTTATTATAACAAACCCACTCAGGAGGGCCTATATCAGCATTATAAGGCAATAAATGACAAATGCGGTATACCAATCATAATTTATAATATTCCTGGTAGATCAGTTATTGATATGACTGTAGACACTATGGCAAGGTTATTTGAGCTAAAGAACATAGTTGGAGTGAAAGATGCAACAGGTGATTTGAATAGAGTAGATGAAACTTTTAAAAAAATTGGAAATGAATTTATCCAATTAACGGGAGAGGACGGCCTTGCTTATGAATACAATAAAAGAGGTGGTGTAGGATGCATATCTGTTACAGCTAACATAGCTCCTAAAATGTGCTCTGATATGCAAAAATTTTCAAAATCGCAGGATAAAGATGAGCAAATAAAAGCTGAAGAGATAGATAAAATACTTCAACCTGTTCATAAGTCTTTATTTATTGAGAGCAACCCATCACCAGTTAAATATGCAGCTAAATTGATCGGTCTTTGTGATGATAATGTGAGATTACCTTTAGTAACAGTTCTAGATCAAACAAAAGTAGAGGTGAAAAAAGCTCTTTTGTTTGCTAAATTAATTAATGAATAAAAAAACCATTCTTGGTTTAAAAATTATAACAATTAACAGAAAAGCATCTTTTAATTATTTTTTTAAAGAAATTTTTGAAGCAGGCATTGTTTTAAAAGGGTCTGAAATAAAATCAGTAAGATCAGGCAAAATTAATATAGCAGACTCTTATGCTGTAGATAAAGACGGAGAAATTTTTTTGATTAATTCTCATATACCTATTTATAAACAAGCTAGTTACTCTAACCACAACCCTTACTCTGAAAGAAAGCTTTTATTAAATAAAAGAGAAATTAATAAAATCATTGGCAGAATTCATGAAGACGGTTTGACTATTGTACCAACAAAAATGTATTTTAAAAAAGGGAAGGCAAAATTAGAAATTGCAGTAGCTAAAGGTAAAAAACAATTTGATAAAAGACTGACAAAAAAAACAAGAGATTGGAACCGTGAAAAAGCAAGATATATTAGAAAATCAAGTTAACTTAGTATATCTGGCGCTTGGTTCTAACCTAGGAGATAAGAAAAATAATCTAAATAAAAGTATAGATTTAATTCAAAAAGAGGGAGTTTTTATCAAGAAAAGATCAAAATTTTACAGCACCAAATCCTGGCCGAATGAAAATTTTCCAAACTTTATTAATTCTATCATATTGATTGAAACAAAATTACATTTAGATCAATTATTTTTAAAAATTAAAAAAATTGAAAAAAAATTAGGTA
>JACWDO010000047.1 GCA_014654115.1 Pelagibacterales bacterium SAG-MED17
AAAAAATTTTCTAAGTCCTCACCTACCCAAAAAACAATATCTGCATTTTGTAACATTTTTGCATGTGAAGGTTTTAATGCAAAACCATGTGGTGATGCATAACCATCAACTATTAAATTGGGTTTTGCTATTCCATCCATTAAATAACTTGCTAATGAATGTATTGGTTTGATAGATGCAACAACTTTAATATCAGCGTTTGCTGATGTAAAAAGAGTTAAAAATGATAGGATTGATAAGATTATTGTAGATTTTTTTAGATTTTTCATATTAATAGTTTATTGTTAATTGTTATATTATAACATCATGTAATAATATAACACTTTAAAGTCAAGAGAATAAATGAGCATAGAAAATAATATATTAGTAAAATTAAATGAAGTTGGATTTCAGCAGAATAAAAAATGGCTTGTCAAAGGTGTTTCCTTGCAGGTTGAAAGAGGTAAAATTGTTACTTTAATTGGTCCTAATGGATCTGGTAAAAGCACAACTGCTAAAATTGCTTTGGGAATTTATAAAAATATAGAAGGACAAGTTGAAAAATTTACAAGTAATATTGGATATGTTCCTCAAAAAATATCGATAGATTGGACACTACCTTTGAGAGTGAAAGATTTTATGATTTTAACTGATAATCTCAAAGATGATGCATTAGATGAGGCCTTAACATTAACTGGTGTAAAACATCTTAAAGATAAAAATTTAGGTAATTTATCAGGTGGCGAATTTCAAAGAGTTTTACTTGCAAGAGCAATATCAAAAAAACCAGAATTATTAGTCCTCGATGAGCCAGTTCAAGGAGTAGATTTTACTGGAGAAATTGCACTGTATGAATTAATTAAAAAAATCTCCGAAAAACTTAATTGTGGAATATTATTAATATCTCATGATTTACATACTGTCATGACTGCAACAGATCATGTTGTTTGTTTAAATGGACATGTCTGTTGTTCAGGTTCACCAAAAGATGTAGCGCGCAATAATGAATATAAAGCTTTATTTGGGGAACAGGCCTCTCAAACACTATCTGTTTATGAGCATAAACATGACCATGAACATTCAAATGACGGAGAAATAAAAAAAAATTAATATGTTTGATGACTTTTTTATAAGAGCATTAGTTGCTGGTATTGGGATAGCGTTTGTTACTGGTCCACTTGGATGTTTTGTTGTTTGGAGAAGATTATCTTATTTTGGAGACACACTAGCCCACTCTGCTTTACTTGGTGTAACAATTGCTTATACACTTGAATTCAATATTGCAGTTTCAATATTTATTACCTCATCAATAATTGCACTTATTTTAGTTAAACTTGAAAAAAAAACTAATTTACCAGGTGACGCCTTATTAGGACTTTTAGCTCATTCATCTCTTGCGGTTGGATTAGTCGCTATTGGATTTTTAGCATTTATTAGATTTGATATAATGGGTTTGTTGTTTGGTGATATTTTAGCAGTAACTACTGATGATTTACTTACAATTTGGAGTGGAGGTGCTTTAATTTTATTAGTTTTAAA
>JACWDO010000048.1 GCA_014654115.1 Pelagibacterales bacterium SAG-MED17
CTGAATTACCGGACAGGTTCTTTGGGTATTTCTCAGCCATTTGGCACCCCATAGATAATTTTTATCTTAAATGATAAATAAGTAAAGAGAGATGTTTAGCAACTATATGAATTGTACATAGCTATTATTCACTATTAGCACTACTAATATATGACTGATGCTGTAGTTATTAGTCTCTCTCTCTTATTATAAGTTAATTATAATACTAGGCTTCGCAGACTGAAGCCTAGAGAAGAAATTTTATTGAATTTCAGCCTAAATTGCAAACACATGTGTCATTATAAATTATTTTCTTTAGTTGTCCAAAGGTGTAAATTTTTACTTCAATGAAAGAATTTTTAATTTTTATTTTCTGTTTTTTTGCATTTGCTGCAAATTCAATGGAAAAGAAAACAACATTTGATAAAGATTTGTTTAGCAAAGCCCAATCTGAGGGCAAAATTATAGTTATCAGTTCTTGGATCGAATATTGTGGATCTTGTGCAAATCAAATGAAAGTTTTGCAAAAAGCAAAAAAAGAGGGTGAATTATTAGATATTAAATTCGATAACATCGAATATTTTGCATTTGATGTAACAAACAGAGATATAGCAAATTCGTTTGATGTGCTTTATCAAACTACTCTATTAATTTTCAAGGGTGATACAGAAGTTTATAGAAGCATTGGTGAAACTACAGAGGATTTAATTTATGAAGCTTTAAAAGCTTCTATTTAAATATAAATCAAAAAAACTTAATCTTATTCATTTCTAACAAGTGGATAAACTTTTGGACTTAGGTACTTAAGGTTTGTGAAAACTATCAACATCATTGTTACTAATCCAACTGAAAATGTTACATTTAAGAATATATCAAATTCAAATAACCATTTAAGTTGAAAAATATTTTCAATAATAAATTTTGATGAAATTATAGAAAAAATTGTTGAAAAAAGAATTATAGAAAAAAATGTTATTATAAATTCAATTAAAGATGAATAAATTATTTCTTTTTTTGAAAATCCCAAAATCTTAAAAACTAAATTTTGGAAAGTTTTTATTTTTCCTTGCACTATAATTGCACTGGATATAACAACCAACCCTATTATTACTGTGACAGTTGAAATTATAATTACCGCTATAAATACTTTATTAAGAACATCAGTAACTTTTTTTAAATAATCAGTGATTTTTACAATTGAAACACTTGGAAATTCATTTAGAAAATTAATATCATCAAATTTGTCAATATTATTAAACTTCACTGTCGAAAGGTACTCATGAGGAATGTTGTTTGCAAATTGAGGGTTTAGTAGCATCGCAAAATTTATACTTAGATCTCTATAATCAACTAATCTAAAGTTTACTACTTCACCGTCTATTTCTCTTCCATAAATGTTGAGAGTGAATATATCTCCAATTTTTACCCCAAAGTCTTGTGCTACTTTACTATCCAAAGAAATTTGTAATTTATCTGGGCTTGATAAATCCCACCACTTACCTTGTGTTAAAGGGTTATCTT
>JACWDO010000049.1 GCA_014654115.1 Pelagibacterales bacterium SAG-MED17
CCTTATGGCTGATGTTTTAAAAAGTTTTATTAAAGAGTTGCCAGAGACTGATAAATTTCATGAAGTTGCAAAAGAAATTTCTTTAGTAAAGAAATTAATTGAAACAGGATATACTGGTAGAAAAGGTAAGGGTGGATTCTATAGAGTTAATAAAACTGATGGTAAGAAAATTATGGAAACATTAAATCTTGAATCAGGAGAATATTTTCCAAGTAAAAAAATTAATGTTAATTCCGAAAAAGTAAATCTTAAAGCTTTAATAAATAGAGATGATAAATACGGACAGTATGCATGGTCAGTTATTTCAAAAATAATTAAATACGCATCATCTTTGGTTCCTAACATTACAAAAGAATTTAATGATATAGATGAAGCAATGAGATTAGGTTTTAATTGGAATAAAGGTCCTTTTGAAATGTTAGAAGAAATAGGTGTTAAAAACTTCTTTGATAAAGTTGATGAATATAAAGGTAATGACTTTTTAAATAATTTAGCAAAAACAAAAAATGAAAAGTTCTATGGTGAAAGACAAAAATATACTGAAATTGAAACATTAGGGAAAGTAAAGAAAAAAGCCAAAAGTATTGATGGAAATAATTCAGCACAAATTTATAGATTTAAAGATTATAATATTGTTGAATTTACTACAAAAGCTAATGCATTAGACTATGACTCGATGGATGCTTTAAAAAAAGCAACTGATAAACCATTAATTATTATCAATGAAAGTATGCAATTTTCTGCGGGTGTAAATTTAAGTTATACCATGGAATTCGCAGATAAGAATGATTTCAAATCAATTGAGAAATTTATTAAATACTTTCAAGAGACATGTAAACATTTGAAATATTCGAGACACCCAGTAATTTCTGCTCCATCTGGCTTAACTCTTGGAGGTGGTTTTGAAGTGATGGTTCAAAGTAACTTTGTTGCTTCACACACAAATATTGTAGTTGGACTAGTAGAAACTATAGTTGGTTTAATTCCTGCTGGGGGAGGATGTAAAGAAATGCTAGCAAGGTGGCTTGATACTGAAGAAGCCAAAAAAGATCCACATTATGCTTCGTTAAAGGTTTTTGATATCATTGGATATGGAAAAACCGCAACCTCACCAGTTGAAGCAGAACCAATGAAATATTTAAAAGCAGAAGATAAAAAAATAATGAATAGAAATAGCTTATTAGAAGTTTCTAAAAAAATTCTTTTAGATAATAAAAATTTTAAAGCCCCTGATGAATTGAAATTTAATCTTCCTGGAAAAGTAGTGCAAACAGAAATGAATAAAATTATAGAAAAATTATATAATGACAGAGTTATTTTAGACCATGGTGTAGAAGTAGCAAAAGAATTAGCATATGTTTTAAGTGGCGGTGATACCACAATAGATAAAACATTATCAGAAGATTATCTTTTTAAACTAGAACTAGAAGCCTTTATGAAACTGATCGAGACAAAAAAAACACAGGAAAGAATAAAACACACTT
>JACWDO010000005.1 GCA_014654115.1 Pelagibacterales bacterium SAG-MED17
GTTTTTTTAATAATTTAGTTCGATTATTTTTTCTATATTCTTCATTGTATATTTTAATTTTTTTAGGGTTTTTTTTTCTATATTCTCTAGAATATAACTTTAATTTTTCTTTATTTTGTTGATAACGTTTTTTTCTAGCTAATCTTATTTTTAAACTAGTTTTAAAAGCCATAACTTTTAATAAAATATCTATTTATTTAATACTCTACCCATTAAGTCATAAACATCTTTAAGTTTATTTTTTTGGTGCAAAAGATCCATTCTACTTTTGACTAAACGTCCGACTTTTTGCCAACTAGGATCATTTTTGACTTCAAGCATATATGCGCCTTCAGCCTCCATAACACCAATTGCTTCACTAAGAGCATTTCTTATTATCCGATGCAATTGTTTTAACTCTTCTGGTTCAATGTTTTCATTTGTCATAAAAAAACTTTATCACTGTGCCTATAGTGTGTACAGATTTGAAATAACTTTCAATTAACGTTGATAGTATTTATCTTTTTGGATTTAGACTCTCGATTTGTAATCAATAGGTCCGCGGTTCGAATCCGTGCGGGGGCACCACTTTATTTACTATTTGTAAATCTTTCCCAAGCCATCTCATATAAAACATAAATGAAAATACTTACGACTAAAACTACGATAGAGAAGCTTAATGATTGAATCCAATCACCAAACCATAAATAAGATAACAAAGATATCCATATCAGTCCGATAAGTTGCCAAATAATAGATTTATAAAATAATCTTTTTTTACTCATAAAGGTCCTTTAGTTAAAATTTAATGAATTTAAGTAAAATTAGTAAAAAAGATTATTTACTTTGCTGATGTATAGTGAACTTTAACAAATAAACTACAATTCCAATGTTTCCAAAAATTAAATATTTGTTTAAGCTTCATTAAGTATAATTGTAACACAAACTTAACTTATTGATAATAAAATTTAATTTTATAATGATTTTGAGGTTATCTGTTTTTTTGGATCAAAGAAAGGTTTCTCAATAACCTCACATTTAAAATTCTTACCTTCAATTGATACTTCAATTTCTAGGCCAATTTTAGAATATTCAATTTTAACCATAGCTAATGCAATATTCTTTTTTAAACGAGGGGAATAGACTGCTGAAGTTACTTTTCCAATAATCTTATTATCAACCATTAATGGCCAAAATGTTGTATTTGGTCCACTTAACTTTTCACATTTAATTTCTAAACCAACTTGTAATCTTTTTATACCATCGGCTTTAATTTTTTTAAGTGCTTCTTTGCCGATAAAATTAATATTTCCATCTACGTTAACTAAACGATCTAAACCTAATTCAAATGGATTTGTATGTATATCAGCATCAGCATGATAAGAAAGCATACCGCCCTCTATTCTTCTAATAGAAGAAGTGTGCCCTGGTTTTAGTTCAAATTCCTTTCCTACAGACATAATTTTTTCATACAGTTCATTTCCTTTTGAACCATCTCTTAAAAATAACTCATAACCAAATTCACTTGACCAGCCAGTTCTTGATACAATTAATGGTATTCCATCTAAATCTAATTCTCTAAACCAATAATATTTTAAATCTTTTATACTTTCTCCAAATAATTTAATCATTATTTCAGCAGACTTTGGTCCTTGTAATTGTAATGGAGAAACATCTGGCTCAGTTATTTTCACATCTAATCCTGAATTAACAGCTACTCCTTGGGCCCATAATAAAATATCACTATCACCTAAAGATAACCAAAAGTGATTTTCTCCCAATCGTAAAAGAACAGGATCATTTAGCACTCCCCCAACTGCGTTTGTAATTAAAACATATTTACATTGTCCTACAGATAATTTTGATAAATCTCTTGGTGTTAATAATTGAATAAATTTAAAGGCATCTGGACCAGTTATCTCAACTTGTCTTTCAACAGCAACATCACATAAAATTGCTGTTTCAATCAAATTCCAAAAGTTTTGTTCAGGGTCGCCAAAATCACGCGGAATATACATGTGATTATATACAGAAAAACCTGTTGCACCCCATTTAACTGTAGAATCAAAATATGGAGATTTTCTAATTTGAGTTCCAAACCCAAAATTTTTATTACTCATTAATTCGTTTCTTTTCTGATCTGTTCTATTTTAATTTTTTTTTGGAGACTTTTATTTGAATCGTAAAGAAGATTAAACTTAATTTTTTTATTTATTTTAATTGATATAGTTTTTGCATTTCTTACTTCGTAATTATCGGCCACTGCGCTAATTGGCCTTTTTTGAATGTTAAGATTTTTAATAATAATTTTTGATTTGTCACTTACTACTCTACCCTTCCATCTTCTTGGTCTAAAAGCACTTATAGGTCTTATAGATAATTTATTAGAGTCTAAATTTAAAATTGGACCATAAACTGACATGTTATAAGCAGTACTTCCAGCAGGTGTTGAAATTAAAATACCATCGGATACTAATTTTTTTATTATTTTTTGAGATCCATTTGCAATCTCTAAAGATGCTGTTTGTCTACTTTGTCTTAATATTGATACTTCATTTATAGCAATAGATTTCTTTGTTTTATTAAACTTATTTTTAACACTCATCTCTAGTGGTGAGATTGTAACTTGCTTTGCTTTAGACAGGTTTTTAATAGTATTTTTTGAAGAAAATTTATTCATTAAAAAACCATAACTACCCGCATTTATCCCATAGAAAGGTTTTTTGTATTTATTATACTTCTTCAAAGACGAAAGCATAAAGCCATCACCACCCACAACAATTATTAGATTACATTTACTTAAAGATAAATTTGTAATTTTATGATCAAGAAAGTTTTTAATTTTTTTTGATAATTTTGTATTATCAAATAAAATATGTGGTTTGATCATTTAGTGGTGCCCTCGGCCAGACTCGAACTGGCACTCCATAAATGGCAAGGATTTTAAGTCCTTTGTGTCTACCAATTTCACCACGAGGGCATTAATGAATTTCATGAGTATTTATGCTAATATTTATAATTGAACAAGGTTAATAAGTAAATTTTTTTTATTTTATCACCCTGGCTACTAGTCTGCTACTAGTTATCCTATAAAATCCTATTTATTAAGATGCTCTTTATACTCATCCATCGCATCACCAAAATCTATATTTTCAATTTTGTCCAACAAATCTAAATCATTCTCTATGTTTGCTTGCAGATTTTCTAAATTTATATTCTTTGTTAATAATGTGCTACAAGCACTAGCTGTAACATTTTGATCTATATCCCACAGAAGATTTATTCTGTCTTTACCACCATCGCACTCTCTTAATAAGTAGATTTTAATAATTAAATCTTTTGTAAATTTACTTTCATACTGTGGGTATTTTTCTTTAAATTCTTTTTCCATTTGAACAAACTTTTTTTCAGCATCTCTCAATTCAGCACCTTTATAGCCCTGCCACATTACTATTGCTCCAACGATACCAATTATTATAAAAAACAATATTACAGTTAAGCAACCTTTTAAAAATCTTTTCCCAGTATTTTTTTCTTTTTTTTTATCCATTATTAAATCTCAATAGTAATTATGATGGTGGATATTGTAAAAGTAAATTCCACGAAAAAACAAACCAATAAATAAAAAAATAAAAAACTAAAAACCATATATAACCACTTCTTTTAGCTAATATTCTTCCAGTTATTAACCAAATAAAAGTAAATAAAAACTGTATAGCTACTATTTCAGAAGAAATTAGAATTGTACCATTAATTAAATATTTTAATAAAAAAGGAATTATCAAAATTAAAATTGGTATGAATAGACCTGAAATTATAAATTTTCTAGAGAATAAATTTTTCATTTTTTTTTACAAAAAATTTAATTAAATTTTTTAGAAAATATATTATAGAAAATTGCTATCAAAAATCCTGCTACAAACCCTTGCGAGAAAGCCCAAACAGCCATTAACAAAGTTTGACCAAAAGACATTCCCCAACCTGAATATATTAAATTCATAAATTCAGTAAATTCTTGAACATTAGCCCATCCACTAAATATTAAAGCTAAAACACCTCCTGCTAATACAGCTAGACCCCAAGCTAAACCCACAGATAGACCTAAGCCGATTACCGATAGTTTTGTTGTTTTTTCCATACTTAACTTTATCTCTCTAGCTACTAGTTTGCTACTAGTTTGGAAGGATTTATTATTCATATTTTCCAATAAAAATAATCTATCAATTTCTAAAGTTATGGGATTATAAGGGATTAAGACTATTAGGGACTATTAGAGACTAAAGAAATACTCAACTCAAACTATTTTAAGTCCTTTGTGTCTACCAATTTCACCACGAGGGCATTAATGAATTTCATGAGTATTTATGCTAATATTTATAATTGAACAAGGTTAATAAGTAAAATTTACTTATTTTATCTTCCCATGCTCTTGTCTTGCTCTTGTTTGGGTAAGTTAATTAATTTGATTGAAGCTATTCTCAGTGGTTTCTTGGATAGTAAACCCAGTGGAAAAAAGACCTTGTTTTATCCCAATAATATAAAAATAATTTTTACCATCAGCAATTCCAGAAATCGAGTCTGTGCCCATGCCTAACCCTCCTATGCCTGATCCTGAAACTTTAATTCTAAAATTGTTAGAAGTTTCATAGTTTGCATATTCTTTAATGCCTAATTTTGCAATCTCATTACCATTAACTTCAATTTTGGCTAATACACCACTAGCAATATATCCGCTAGATCTAACAAAATATAGTTTTGTTTCTCCTTCTTTGCTTAAAGAGACAGCAGGCTTAATTTTTGTTCCTGTGCCAGCACATGCATTCAGGAACAAAAAAAGTGTTATTGATATAAATGATTTTATCTTCAAACTGCTTTATTTAAATTAAAACATTACTCCGTAATATATCATGGTCATGTCTGAGTCCGCGTCACCACCCATGTCAGAATAATAAGTCAATCCGAACCTTGTATCATCCAATTGTAAACCACCACCAACTAAAAATCCTGAGCCTGAAATAGTCTCAGTTACATTGTAGGTAGTTCCGCCAATAGTTAATTTTGCATTACCATTTAATTCAGATGAATGCATTCCAGCTTTAAAGAAAACATTATCTTGATAAATAACAGCTGCTAAATCAATCCCCATTGCATCATAACCCTCAGTAGCTGATGCGCCTGAAATTGTATACGTTGCATCCAAACTACCTGTTAAAAAATATCCAAGTTCTGCATGAATTTCTGGTGAGATTTCCATGTCAGCAAAAATTCTTCCTGACCAGGTTGCTTCATCGTATGAGTACGTAACAGTCGAACCAGATGCATTAGCCAGAATTTGAGCTGTCTCTTCCGCTCTCATATCTGCAAAAGTCAATCCACCTTCTACACCCATTTTTACCTCAGCAAAAACAGAGTTCGCAAATAACAATACTCCTATTATAGACAATTTTATTTTATTCATAATTACCTCCTAAAATGAATACACATTATGAAATTTTTACTCCTAATTGAACAAAAAAATTATCTATTAATTCTAAAATATAGAGGATTATAAGGGATTTGGAGCATTAGGGACTTTTAGAGACTCTGAAATTACTCAATTCAAATTATTTAAGCCCTTTAAGTCTACCAATTTCACCACGAGGGCATGAGTTATTTTCATGAGTATTTATGTTAATATTTACTTTAATGAAACAAAAAAAACAAATTATAATTTTTACTGATTTGGATGGTTCTCTATTAAATAAAGTTACATTTAGGTTTGATGAAATTGAGGATTATTTCAGAGAATTAGTTTCAAAAGATATAAAGATAATTCCCAACACTAGCAAAACAGAAGCTGAATTATTAGATTTTAATAATCTGTATAAATTAAATTTAAGTTTTATTGCAGAAAATGGATCAAGTATTCATGGATTGAATTTGATACATGCAAACCTACCAGAAAAAGTATCATTAAGTAGACCTACTAATCAAATTTATGAAATTTATAATGAAAATATTTCTTCTGATTTAAAAAAAAAAATTACTTTTATTTCAAAGTTAAATATTAAAGAACAACAAGAAATTTTCGGTCTTCCGTTGGATAAAATTGAGTTAGCTTTAAAAAGAAACAACTCATTACCAATTCAATTTAATGGGAATACAATTGAAAAAAATGAATTTATTAAAATCATGAATAATGCTGGATTAACTGTACAGACTGGAGGAAGAATAATTAACATTTGTGACAATGTTAATAAAGCAAAAGCTATGTCTAAAACTCTAGAATTAATAAAAAAAGAAATTGATGATGAAATAGTAACCATTGGCGTCGGTGACAACCAAAATGATATAGATATGTTAAGACAAAGCAATTATGCATGTTTGGTAAAAAATGATAATTTTGATAGTTCGTTGATAAATATAGATAAATTAATCAAATCTAACGAGCCATCTCCTAATGGATGGGCTGATGTGATCAAAACGGCTCTACAAAAAATTTAACTTAAATATACATTGCCGGCATGAGCGATTTCTACCAAGATGGAACTATATCTACCCTTCATGACTTTGGAACAAAGTCCACTAAAGATCTAGAAAAAGATTTATTAAATTTTTCTAAAGAAAGAAAAATGGAACTCATTTTACCATGTCTTTATTCAGAACTAAAAGGTGATGCTCTTCCTAAAATTGTTAGTGAAATAAGTAAAACTAATTATTTAAATCATATAATTATCGGTTTAGATAAAGCTAGTGAGGCACAAGCTAGAAAGGCTTGGACATTTTTTGAAAAATTAGAAACACCATTTACAATTCTTTGGAATGATGGACCAAATCTCAAAAAATTAGACAAAGAATTAAAAAAACTAGACCTTGCTCCAAATGAATATGGCAAAGGTAGAAATGTCTGGTACTGCATAGGGATGTCTATAGCAAGAGATAGCGCAAGATCTGTTGCATTACATGATTGCGATATTAAAACATATGATCGAAGAATGTTAGCAAAACTATTCTATCCTGTTGTAAATCCATTATTTAATTTTGAATTTTGCAAAGGTTTTTATCCAAGAGTTGCTGATAATAAAATGAATGGAAGAGTTGCAAGATTACTCGTATTTCCACTTTTAAATGCATTGGAGAAAACTATTGGGGACAGTGATTACATTAATTTTATGAAATCTTTTAAATATCCCCTTGCTGGAGAATTTTCATTTAGAAGAAATATTTTACCAGAATTAAGAATTTCATCAGACTGGGGAATAGAAATTGGAATTTTATCTGAAATGCAAAGAAACTTTTCTCCTCAAAATATATGTCAGGTAGATTTAGCTGATACCTATGATCATAAGCATCAAAATTTATCTATTAATGATGAAAAGCAGGGTCTTTCAAGAATGTCTATTGATATTATAAAAACATTTATAAAGAAACTAGCAACACAAGGTCATTCATTCAGCAAAGAGCAGTTTAGATCTTTAAAGGCAACATATTATAGAGCGGCTTTAGATCTAATTGATGCTTACAGAAATGATGCTCAGATGAATGGTTTAAAATTTGACTCTCATACGGAAGAAAAGGCCGTTGAATTATTTGCTGCAAATATTATGAAAGCTGGTGATGCTTTTTATCAAAACCCAATGGATACACCTTTTATTCCAACATGGAGTAGAGTTAAAAGTGCAATCCCAGATTTCTTAATAAGATTAGAAAAAGCGGTAAACGAAGATAACAAATGTTATATTTAAGTTTTATTTAAACTTATAATTGATATTCTTAAATTCAATAACTTAATACAGTATGAAAAATAAATTATCATTTATCATATTAATTTATTTTGCATTGATTAACACAGTAAGTGCAAAAGAAAAAATTAAGGTTTTTTACTCAGGATTTTCATTCTCTAATAATTATGAATCCAACAAAATATTTACACAATATACAAAAAAAATTGTTAATAACATTAATACAGAAGATAAGTTAGATATTATTTCTAATAATCTTTTAAAAGAAATTAAAAAATCTAATTTTCAAAATATCAATTTGGATTTAGAAAATTTGTTAGATTTTAGAAAATATCCAGATAATGCAATTGTAATGTCCATTGTGATGCAGCATGAGGAATTTTCACAGGAATATAGCAATTCTTTAAAAAAATTTTCAGGCTTTTATGATTCCTATTTTCAGATTTTGTTTTACGATTTTTCAGATAAAAGTTTAATTGCTTCAATACCATTTGAATTTGAAATTCCCATGTTGTCTAATGAGAAATTTGATGAAACTGAAGTTTTAAAAAGAGTAAAAGAATTTTACTTAAAAGATAAGCCTTTTAAAGAATTAATAAAAATTATAAATCAATTTAATATAAAGAGAAAATATGACCTAAGAATTGGGGTAACAAATGTAAAAATTCACGAAAGAGCACTCAATCATATGCCTAAAAATACAAAAAACCACTTAAGCTCAATGAAAAACCTAATTGCACAAACATTCTCAAAAAGATTATCTCAAAATCACAATGTTGCAATAGTTCCTTACGCTGAAGGCCAATCAATCGGAAAAGCTATGAAATTAAGATTTGTTCAGTCAGATGAAATATATGATATAAAAATACCTAATCCTGACTATCACATAGGTATTGAAATAAAAGGTTTTAAAAAATTATTAGGACAAGAATCAGCAGTTGAAGATCTTTATTTGTATGGTTCATTTGTAAACATAGAAATTTATCAACCTGATTTAAATAAATATTATTTTAATGAAAGTTTAAGAGGTGTTACGAGAGTTAAAATACCAAAAGGCCAAGTTGATTTAAATGACTGGAGAAAGTATTATTATAATCTTGAAATACTTTTTGATAATTTTTCTAAAAATATAATTAAACAAAATCAAAAATGGATGAAAGAAGCTTCAAAAAATAAAATAAAAAAAAAATTAAAAGAATTAAAAATGGTGATGGACAAACTAAAATAACTTTTATTCAAAATCTAGATCTAGTTCCTTTAACTTAGCATTCAAATTACCATTATCACGTATTTTCTTTTCCTTTGCACCAGAAAAAACCAATCCAATTGTGCTACTCATATTTTTAGTCAATTTTGGAATTTCTGGCACTATTTGCATGATGGCTCCTATGTCTTGAGCATTTTGAAAAAATGTTTCAATCCCAGAACCAGAAGACTTTATATTTTGTTGAACTCTCGATGTAGCCGATATTAAATTAACTGTGGATTGTCCTGCCGCATAAGCAAATGGCAAAGCTTTCTCATAATAACTTCGGCCAAGTTCACTAAAAACATAACTAGCATTTTGTATGTTTGGTTTAAGCCCATCTGTTGAAGAATCAAGGATAAGTTTTGTAGACTTTAATCTATCTCCTTCTGAGTTTTTGCTATTATTCATATATTCTAATGATGCATTTATTTTTTCAGCTTCTACATTATTATCATAAGCTCTATAAAGTAATTCAAGCGCTCTTAAATAATTATTTGAAGCTTCAAAATAATAGTGCGTAAGTTCACTTGACGATCCAAATTTACTTAAATCGCCTGAAAATCCTGTCGCGGACGATATAGTATTGCTAATTGTTTTATTTAAAATATTTTTATTTTTTTTTACATATAGATCATACTCTTCTGCTGTACCTTGAAATTTGGCGATTTGTTTTTTAATATTATTTTTATCTGACTCAACAATCTTGTACGTAGTTTTTATAGTATTTTCTTTACCTGGTAATGTATTGTAATGGAAAACTAGAGGTTTACCTTTAAATTTTTGTAACCAAAATGATTTAGCACCCTTGTAAGGTTTTAGTCTGACATTATTTTTTCTAAGATTCATTTTCCATGTACCCTTTTGAACCAAATTATTATTCTCTCTAATTTCATAAACTTTGCCCTTAAAAGTAAAAGTAATACTTCTCTTGCCTCTTAAAACTGTAAATTCATGGTTTGTAAGGAATTCTTTAAATTGAACTCCTTTTAATTTTGGTTCTTTGACAACCATACTATTTAAATTAATAGTTTGCGCGTTTAAAGGACTGCTTGATATTAATAGAATTATAAGAAATCTAATTAAAATCATTAACTATCTGATAAAATTTTAGGTTTTTTTAGATGACGGCTTAAAAATCATCACTACTTGTTTGTCCTGAAGTAGTTGATTGTGTATCTTGTTGCGATGCATCTGTTGAGGAATTAGAGGAAGTGGAAGAGCTCATGTCTTTCTTAATTATATTAGCTCCCTCAACACCTTCTGGAGACCATTGAACGACAGCAACACAATCTGTTGAATTATATAATGCAGTATTTCTTATAGGGTAAGTGCCTATAATATTATACCCTTCAAGCTTCATAGCACTTTTACTATTTATAAAATCATTAAATTCTCTTCCATTCATGCTTCTATTTGCTTCCATTCCAGCTCTTTCAAAAGTTTCAATCTTATCAGTTTCTCTTCTCATACTACTAAAGACTATTTGTTCTTTAGCAAATGTAACTATGTTTTCTTTTGCTTTACTTTCTGCCATATCACATGCTGAAGATAATGCACCTGGATCGTTTTCAAAACTTGGCGATGCATGACCATAAGACACTAGAACCATATTCCCAAGCTCATTAGTAAACATTTTTACACCAAATGATGCTAATAAAACGTTAGGATCATCAAGTATCAATTGCTCTTCTATAGGTTTTTTAGCCTTACCTTTCGGCACTTTTGTAGATGAGGAGTAAACTGCTCTGGCTAGTTGTTTTAATTTAGGACTCCATATAGCTACAACCGTAATAGATCCTCTTTCACCTTTTTTTCCACCTTCATAAGTTCTATAAGATTGAAAACCCTCTACCATTGATTGGGCAGCAGCAGTTGCAAAAGTATTAATTTCTCTAGACCTTAAAATTTTTTCTTGAATAGCACGTTTTTCTGCATCAGCTAATTCTGGATTGTATCCTTCTTTTTTTAATGCACTGTCAAATTTAAGACTAATTAGTTTTTTTAGTTTATCAAACTCTCCACTATCAGTACCTACAGCAGAATTAATTGCATCTTCTGCCATTGTATCTGGCATAAGATTTTCATAAGTTTTTATGGAAACTTCTTTTGTAATTTGTTCTCCCATAGCTCTTACATAATTTGATTTTGCCTCTGTAAATGCCTCGATAAAAGCATTGTATCTTGCATCATGAATCATTTTATCATCTCTTGTTGTAGATATTTCGCCATAACCAATAGATATGTAAAAATATGAACCATCTTGTCTATCGTTTCTTCCCTTTTTCCAACCTTTTTCTTTTAATAAATTTTCAGCCTCACTTCTTGTGGGTGTTGATACAAAAACTGCCCCACCTTCAGGATCTGGATTTAAATCTGGATTATCTTCAGCTGATGAATAACCACTTATTAAAAGTGTTAAAAAGAAAAATATAACAGGGAATTTAATTAATTTTACCATTCTTGATCAATTGCTTTCTTTTTCTTTTTAATTTTATCTTTAGTTTTTTTTGTTTTTTTAACTTCTTTAATTGGTTTTACCATATATTTTCTAGACTTAAAATCCTCACTTAAATCATACTTTTGTTCAATAATTTGAGCCACTGAAAACTTCGAACTACTTTCAACAATTGTGGCTTTACCAACAATTTTTTCAACATTACCGAGCGTTTCACCTGTGTAAGAATCTTTAATTTTACTATCTGTTCTTTCGTAAATTGTGTAGTTATCATTAACTTTAATTTGATTGCCACCTTGCCCTAAATACAATAAATCACCTTCAATTTTTTCAACTAGTATTGGATAAATTGCATACATTATTTCTAAACCGGCATTTTGTGCTGTTAAATTAATTAAATATGGAATTGGTTGGCTTTGTTTTTTTAAGTCGACTTCTAAATTGACTTTAGATGAATATTTAATTTGACCCGTAGGCACATCTATGACCCTATAACTCAAATTTAGTATCCCAATATTTTTTTTTTTGATTAAATCAGATGTTAAGTATTTTTTTTCAATTTGTTTGAGCACTAAAAAGTCAAGTCTTCCTACAATTATATAATCAGCAAATAGCTTTTGACCAATTTTAACTTGATCTTCAATATTTTTTGAATTTTCTAAATTGCTAAGCTCAGTGCTAATTTCTTTATCAAATTCACGATCTAAAATTGTAAATTTTCTTGTTTGTACAAAATAATTGGTAAACTCTTGATTTAAGTATCCCTTAAGACTTTCAGCATCATCAAAACCTGTTTTTCCATAAATTGATATTTCATTTAAATTAATCCTAAATGGAACTATAGCCATTCTCTTTCTGTTAGCAGTTTTAGATAAAACATACTTTGCAACAGTTGCTCTAATTTCAACAACTTGTAATCCATTAGCATCTTCGTACTCATTTAAAATATCAAATGATTTTATTGATCCTCCAGACTTTTCAGAAATTTTTTCGTTTAAATTTCTTCCAAGTGTAGCGGTCGAACCTTCATTTGTTGTTAAACTCTTATCTATTATTTCTAGAACTGACTCTGTTTTTAAAGTAACTCCATTTACTTTTGATACAGCTTCTTTTAATGCTTTTTTTAGAGCATCGTCATATTTGGCAGCTTTACCTTTTGAGTTTATTTCTATGTAGGAAATTTCTGCAAAAGATATGTTTAAAAAAAAAATTAAAGATATATTAAAAAAAACAATTTTTAATATTCTTTTCATTTCATTAATTTATAAAAATTAAAGATCGCCTAACTTGTCTGTTGCATCTTTAGCACCTTCGACATCTCTACTTTTCGCTCCAGACATAACTAGCCTTCCTACGCTAGTTGCGGTTTGGACGTATTCTGGAATTTTTGGTAAAACCTTAACAAAAGATCCTAATTTTAACATTGCCATTTTGTCTGCTTTTATTGCATTCATTAAATTTTGCGCCTCAGGTGGCAATTGCACAGTTCCGAGTAAACCTTTTACTGCAAATGGTAAAGCTTTTGCATAATGCACCTTTGCTTCAACGCTGTTTGCAGCTTCTTTCGTAAGAGCGCCCTCTATAGCTTTAGAGTTGTCTGAAACTGAGTTAAATGCATTTGTTAATCTTTTTCCTTCTTTGTTTTTTTTATTTTTTACAAATTCTATTGATTTACGTGTTTTTCCTGCCTCATCGTTCATCTCTAATGCATTAAATAAATGATATTGCGCCTCCATATAATCAAGGGCAGACTCAAAAAATATTGCTGTAAATTTTGTTTTAGTATCTTTTAAATTTAATCCCCCTGAACCACCTACTTTGGGTAATTTTAATTCCAATGCCAAAACTTGATTAAGAGAAAAAAATGTAAAGATAAGTGCTACAAAAAAAGTTTTTAAATTATTTATCATAATATTTTTAATTAGTTGAATTCAAAATATATTATTTTAATTAATGTTTAACAATAAATAAATAATGCTAAAAAGTTAAGTATTCATGAAAAAATTTATAATTTTAATTTTTTTTACATTAATTATAAAGGCACAAGCTGAAAATAAAATTATATATGGAGGATTCTCATATGGCTCTATATTACCAGAAAATACCTTTACAAAATACGTTCATGACAGATCAAATGGTCAATCTGAAATTGATAAATTATTATTTGAAGCGTCAAAGAAAATAAATAACAATAGTTTTAAATTATCCTACGAATTATTGAATGATGGATTAAGTGAAAAAGATCAGAATGTTTTAGTTCTTGCTTTAGATGATGAATCAATAGACTTTATTGCTATTGAGGGTGATAATTTAACAAGGACTGATATTATTTTAAGCTTTCAAGTAATATTTTTTAATGCCAAAAATAATTCATTAAATGCATCTATTCCAATTGAAGTGTCAAAAGTTTTGAATAGCTCAAAACCACTTTCAAAAAATAAAATAATTAGTGAACTAAAGAATATGTATGAAAATGAGGTAATGGAATATTTTTTACAATTAGTAAATAACTTTGAGTTAAAAAACAAATACAACAATAGAATTGGAATAACAAAAGTTATTTTTGAGGAAAATGCAGAGAATTTTATAAATCAAAATACACAGAAAAACGATATTTTTAAAAAAAATAAATTTGCAAAAAATTTAAGTTCCTTACTATCATTTAACAACAATATAGCTATCGTTCCATACTCACAAGACAGAACATCGAGCACAATTATGCTTAAGTTTGAAAACTCTACTAGAGAGATCAAATTACCAAATCCAGACTATCATATTCATCTTACAATAAGAGGTTTTAAAAATATTTTATTCAAAGAAGGAAATATTGATGAGCAATGGATATATGGGAGTTATGTAAAAATTAAAATTTTCCAACCAGATTTAGAGAAAGTTTATTTTGATGAAAAGTTAAAAAACGGCTTAAACGTGGAGTTTTCAAAAAGATCAACAAAAAATAAGGATTCATTTGAATGGATTTTTTTTATAGATAGTTTAAAAATATTGTTTGATAACTTTAGTAAACAAACAGTCGTGATAGACAAAAAATGGTTAAAGAGTGCAAGTAAAAATAAAAAAATTAATAAATCATTTAAAGAATTAGCCAAAATTTATGAAAAATGTAAATAAAAAACTCTTAATTTTTTTTTCAATTTTATTTTTTTTAATATCAAATTATTTAAATGCCGTAGAATTTAGAGGCGCTGGAGTTGAAACATATAAAGGATCATCTTCAAAAAAGAAAATAAATGAAGCGTTAACAGTAGCTACAGATAAGGCATGTAAAAATGCATTTAAGAAATACCTGCAAGGTATGGAGGAATCTAAAAGAACAATATTTATAAGTATTGAAGATCAAATTTACTCGAATTTATCTGAATACATGATTTGTGACACTATAGTAGAAGAGGTAATTGACAAAAAACAGAAAAAAATTTCTATTGTTATGAAAGCAGTAATTGATGAAACAAGGCTGGATATTGAAATAAATAAAAGTTCAAAAATTTTTGATACTGATAGTTCTGAAAAATCTAAATTAGCTATGATATTTTTTTCAAGAACTGTTTCCTCTCAAAGAGAATTTGACAATAAAATAACAAAAGTTGAAAAAAAATCAAAAGATATTGAAGTTGATGAGCAAGAGACTGATACAGGTATATCCTCTTCATCTACCGAAACAAATGTAACACAGAGTGGTGGAAGCAAATTAAAAAAAAGAGATATATCAGAATACGTCGTAGATGATAATGACACTGCTAAACTAGAGGCAAATATGAAAGAAATCTTTACAAAGGCAAGATTTGAGCCAGTTTCTGGACCAAGACAAGTAAGGAGAAAATGGAAAGACCTAAAAAATGGAATTATAGAATCTTTAGAAAATGGCGGTGGAATACCAGAAGAAGTTCAATGGGAAATTGAGGATATTTTGATTGAGAAAAATGTAAGTTATGTGGTGTTCGCCTATTTTGATGTTGGTATACCAGAAGTTTCCTCAAGCACAGGTAATACACTTGTAAACGTTGCACTTACTAAAGCAGAAATTATAAGATTAGGTGATGGTGATCCAGTTAGTTTAGGAACTATAGGTGGTATCGGAGAGAGAGGTGAAGGAAATAATTACGAAGTTGCAAAAAATAATGCTATCAAAAATTCAGCAAAAACTACTGCAAAAGAATTAGTTGCATTAATTAATAGCAAAGGAATTAATTAAATGAGAAAATTTATTGTTTTTTTATTTTTAGTATTTTTTTTAAATGGGTGTGCGACAGGAAATAAATTCGGTCAACAAACATGTAAGGAAATTCATGGTCAATTTACAAAAGCTGTAAAATGTCTTGAATTGAAGTTTGTAAACTTAAACCCCAAAAAAAATGAGCAATATAAAGATACATATAGCTTAACATTAAAAACCTTAGCAAACCAGGTATATGAAAACAAAATTAACAATACTCAAGCATGGCTTTTATATGATGATATAATCGAGGACTTTGAAGACGCTAAAGACAAACAAAAGTTTCTAATAAACACATTATCAAAATATAACTAATTTAAAAATTATAGTTAGTTCTTTGAATTATATTGAGGTTGTTTTGACTGTGGTCTGTTTTTATGATTTACAACGATTGATCCACCAACAACTTTAATATCATAACCCCAATTATCCCACCCTTTTAATGATAATGGTTCACCAAGTTTGTCCTCGAGTGTTCGTGGGTAAACATAACACCCTTCACTATCTCCATATTGAGCTCTCGCTTCCTCCATTTTCTTTTTAACTTCCATGTGCAAGTCTAATGGAACATTTAAATGTTGCCCAAGTAAGTAACTTAGGTTCATATCTTTGCATGCTAAATCCATTGTAAACCCTGCTTCATATTTTTGATTAAAAATGTGAGGTACAACTGTTTCCCACGCAAAAGAATTTCCAGCTGAGACACGTATTGCATCAAAAAAATTCTCTAAATCTAATCCTGCTCTTTTAGCAATCATCATGCATTCAGAAGCTGCAACCATATTAGTAAAAGCAAGCATGTTTGAAACTACCTTTGCAATAGCTCCTGCCCCTATATCTCCACAAAGAACAACAACCTCACCAATTGCATCTTGCAAAACTTCTTTCCATTTATCATATATTTCTTTATCTCCTCCAGCTAAGCAAACCATATTGTTATTTTGCAAAGCATGAACACCACCAGTTAGAGTAGCTTCCAACATTGAAACATCAAATGTTTTTGCTTTTTCTGCTAATTTTTGAGTTTGTTTAAAGTCAGTTGTAGATGTGTCTATCCAAACCATACCTGAAGTTGCGTTATGTAGTAAACCTTCTTTTCCATCTACGGCTTCCAGGACATGCTCTGGTTTAGGTAGACATGTTAAGACCACGCTACATTTTCCAGCAAGGTCTTTGATAGAACTAGCTTTAGTAATATCTTCAGAAACATCATTTAGCTTATTTTTATCAATATCAAAAGCTACAATGTTATACTTTTTTGATTTGTACAAATTATTTAAAATTGGTAACCCTGCGTTTCCTAAACCAATCACTCCTATTGTTATGATATCGCTCATGATGTTTCCTTTCGTAATTTAAATAAATGTTGAGGTTACGTCTCCAAAAGCTGATGAGGTAACCTCTATCTGTTTCTTTTCATTAATTGGAACAGGAAATCCATAAGCCCCTGTTAAAATTAAATCGTTTTTTTTCAAAATATCTTTTGTTTTCGCTTTATCTTTCACTAACCACTCTATTTCTCCAAGCATATCAAAAGGCCATTTTTTATCTATCCATTTATCAACTGCTTCATTGTCATAAACTAGTTTAAGATCTGTGATTTCATTGTTGTTTGGAACCTTATTTTCTGGACCTAGAATAACGCCAGCGTGAATTGCATTATTTGCTAAAAGTTCTGCGCCATTTGGAGGATCTCCATTAAAAACTAAATTATGTATTTCAATTAAGGGATAAATTGATTGAACAGATTCTAATATATAATCAAATGATAATAATTCTGGATTAATATCTCTATTGAGTATAATTCCAAATTCTGCCTCCATAGCAGGATTAGAATAATCATTTTTATTAAGTTTCACTCCAGTTTGATGCAATTCACTTTTCCATAGATAGCCACTTGCAGGATGAGTAAAGCCCATTTTATTTTGTGTTTCTTTAGATACGCATCCTATTTTATAACCAATGATTTCTTCACCTCTTTTTAACCTTAAGTCAGCAACTTTGGATTGGATTAGTAAAGCATCTTCATTAGTGATTTTAACTTTATCTTTAAATATCTGGCTAGGATTTTTTGTATCGTAATCCTCAAGTATTTTATTAGAATATTGATCTAATTCCTTTGAAGATAAACCGCTCATTAAATTAGTAAAATTACTAAAAATATCATTTGAATAAAATTAATAATTACGGACATAAAATGAGAATATTTAAATTTTTTATCTTGTTTTTCATCTCTGTATTTATTGATCAACGGCATTAATAAATAATTTGAAGTAGCAAATAAAAGTGTAATTGCTAAAATTAGATAAAAATCTATTCCAAATTTACTCAATAATAAAAATATTACTAAAACTATTAAACATATCCCAAGATTTACGTTGTAATAAAATGGAAATATTCTTCTTATAAATTTACGTGCATTTTCTTCATCTAATGTAGTAAACACAACAGGTGCTATAACAAAGGAAAAGAATAGCATTATTCCAAGAATCATTGATGTTAAGTAAATGCTTATTTGTTCAATCATAATTTAAAATACTAAATAAATTTTTATACTACATTTCACAAAACGACGCTTATCATAAATTAAAATATAGATAATTATCCTATCTTTTAATTATTTTATCATATAAATCATTGGCACTTAGCCAACCATTCTCAAGCCTTGGTCCTCCAAACCAATCTGCACAAATTCCAAGACCACATTTTTTATCCCAATAACTTTTAACATTTATGGCTTTTGAATTAGATGAATATTTCCACCCATGAATATGAGTAAAGTATATTTTTTTTATTTTAATATCTGTAAGCTTTTTAAATTTATTGATTAATATATTGATATAATATTTTCTTTTATTTCTATAATTATCAGTATGCTTGTCCCCATATTTAAAAGTGCTTTGAAGTACCCATAAATCTTTATTATATTTAAATCTTCTTTTAGAATTCTCATATGAGACCCATCCTAAAGTTTCGTCGTTTGTAAAAAAACTGCTGGCTTTATTATTAGTTCTATTAGTCATTAGCAAAACTGTTAAGTTAGAATTCATTTTGACTTTATTTTTAAACAATTGAGTTTTAACAAATTTTTGTGAAAGTTTTTTTGATTGTAAAAACGGGGCTGTTAATATTAAGTTTTTTGATTGTATTTTTTTATCCTTAAAGGTTAAATTCCATATCCCTTTATCTCTTCTAATTCCTATTAACTCAGAATTAAGTGTATAATTTATTTTTGTTAAAAAATGTTTACTTATTTCGTTGTTTCCCTTAACACCAATTAATTTGATATGTTTTTTATCTTGCTTAACATTGTTATTTAAAAACTTATGCTCTCCATTCCATTTTTTAAGAACTTTTTGTTTTATTAATTTTTTTGTAAATTTTTTAAATTCAATAGTTTTTGGAGATAAATATTGAAGACCGTGATCAAATCCAATATTATTTTTATACCTCTTAAAAGAACTTCTGCCTCCTACACCTTTGGCTTTATCAAATACATGAACTGTAGATTTTTTTCTTAAAAGATTAGCAATAGTTGAGCCAGAAATACCTGAGCCAATGATGCAATAATCAATCACTATCTAAATATTAATGACAGGCTTGATTATATTTCTTTAGTCTCCAATAATTATAAGGCCAAGGAGTAACAAATCCAACTGATAACATTATAGGCACAATCCACCAAGTAAGCATTGCACCGCCTGTTAATAGATAGTCTGTTATATTCATTGCAACTTCCATACTTATCATAGAAATAAAACTCATTCCCAATGCTGTTTTTAATGCCTTTTGAAAAGTAAAGTTTTGCTTAATTAGAATAAATGTCTCTAAAATTATACTTGTTATTAATCCATTAACTATTGCTAAAATCATAATACTTAATACTGGGAAAGGAATTTTAGTTATTTGAAAAAACAATATGGTTCCAAAATCACCTATTGCACAACCTAATAAACACCAAGCAGTATTCTTAGCGCTTCTTCTCCAAGTGTGTTTACAATTCCAATTTAGTTTAAATGTTTCATCACTCATATTTTATTCTTATCAAATTTTTAATAGTAATTGGTGTATAATATTGACGTATAATATGGTTAAAAATAAAGGTAATACTTTAAAATAGCTTATAAAAATATACTTCAATGGACAAAATATTTCAAAAAATATGTGACCTTTATCCTCATTATAAAATAAATACCAAGATCAAAAAAAAAATCTTTTATATTATTTTTACTCTGTTTAAATCATTTATAATTGGACCAATTAAACTTAATTTTGGAAAATTTTTTTTCTATTCTTACCCACAAAGAAAAAATTATAGCAGATCTCTACTAAGTAAAGTTACTTTACATGATGAGAGAGAAATCAATTTTTTTATAAAGAATATCGATGACAAATCCATATTTATTGATTGTGGGGCAAATCAGGGTTTTTATACCATTCCAATAGCATCATCTAACAGAAATTGTAAGATAATAGCTTTTGAGCCTTCAATTCAAGAAATGGAATATTTAAATCAAAATATTTTATTAAATAATATTAAAAATATTGAAACCTCCTATTTAGGTATTGGAGATAAAGAAGGTTCGTTCAAATTTAAAAACGATAATTTAGAAAAAAATTCAACAAAAGGTGGTTTGATTGTTGAAAATGAAAATGAAAAAAATGAAATCAAAATGATCGATGTTACAACATTAGATAAATTTATAGATAATCATAAATTAGATATTACCAGTGATACAAGGTTATTTATTAAAATTGATTTAGAGGGTTATGATATAAATGCTGTTTACGGTTCAAAAGATATAATTAAAAATTACTTTACAGTATTATTGGTAGAATTTTCTAAAATGGCAGTTGACAGTGAAATATACTCAAAAAGTGATTTTGGTAACTTTTTAAAAGAGAACGATCTCTGTATCTTAGATACATCAGGAAATAAACTTACTTTAGATAACATTCATTCAATGTTGGATAATCTGAAGGGAAACCATCAGGTCTGTGGAAACTTTATTGTTGTTAAAGAAAATTTAATTAAGAACTTAAACTTTTAAATATCTTTTTTTAAAACTTTTAAAGTATGTATTTATCACCTAAATACATTGCAAAAGCTATTGCAGCACCTAATAAAATATATTTCATATATTAATCTTATACCTAATAATCTGTGTTTAAAATGTGATTATTATTCATATTCGTAACGAAATTAGAACCTAATTATAACAAATCAATATTTTAGAGATAGAATCATGAGATTATCATTATTCTTTTTTCTTCATTTAGTAGCCTTAGTTATCCTCCTAATTGTCCATCCACATGCTCGTGCAGATGATGGGTGGACAATTGATCAAAAGAGTAAGGAATATATATATTTAAGTAAAAATGGTGAGTTTCTTTATGGAGATAAATTAGTTTTCTCTATGAGCTACAAAGACTGTAATACTATTCATCAATTATTCACTGTTTTAACTACAAAAAACATTAATGATATTAGTCATTTAAAAAATAAAAGGATACCAATATCCCTCAATAATAATGAGTTATCAGCTGAACTAATTTATATTCAACCAATATTAGATGATAGAGCTTATTGGATAGTTTTTGAACTTGGAACATATGAAACTAAAAAATATGTAAAATTATTAAAGGGTTTCTTAGAAGAAAATGAAGCATATGAAATATCACTTTCAAATGGATTGAATTTTGAAGTAAAAAAATATTTCGATATCACTAAAAATAAATGGATTTTAGATAATTTTTCAGAAAAATTTGATGAGACTTACAAACGTTGTGTAGAAAAGACAACTCATAAGGAGAGTTAATGTTTGTTGGGATGGAAGCTTTAGTTATAATTAAAATAGCAGGTTTGTTCTTTGGTGTTTTTTAAAATCTTCAATTATTTCGTATTAATTACATCTATTTTGACAACGCTTACTTTTGCGAGTGAGGATGAATGGAATATACATGATTTTGGCAGCTATATAGTAACTAGTGTACCTGGAGAAATATCACATGGAGATAAAATGAGATTTGTTCTTGAAAAAAAAGACTGCAATAAAATTGGAGTAATGTTTTCTTTTCTTACTTATAAAAATTCAAAAGTACCTGAATTACAAGGAAGAAAGGTTCCAATAAAAATAAATGGATCTGATACATTAAATATTGCAGATGTATTGCTGGTTAAACCAGCCTTTAGTAATATGGCATTTTTTGTAATGTTTGCTGCACCAGAATATTATCCATTAAACAAATTTACTGAAGGGATTATGAAAGATTATAAAAAAGATAAAGTGTTCAGTATAATGTTAGCAAAGTCTGATGATTTTGATCCTGAAGAATATTTTGACCTTTTTTATAACAATTGGAAAATAGATAAACTTCCAGAAAAGATTACTGAGGCATATCAAATGTGCACAGGTAAACCCAATAAAATTCTACAAGGTTAGAATTATAGTTATTGTCCTAGAGACTATTTTGCTTCATCTAAAGAATAATTAGTTCCAATATTTACCATTATTGAAGTCGAACTCTTTTAAAGAGTTCTCTTTAATTCTTACTGAATAACCAGGTTCTGTAGGAGTAACGTAGCATCCATTATCAATAATTGCAGGATTTTCAAAATGTTCTGCGCAGCTTTCTGCATATTCACATAAAAATAAATCGTTGTTTGTAATTATAAATTTATTAATCAAATTCAGATGTTGAACATATTCACACAAACCAACTCCACCTGCGTGAGGAATAACAGGCACATTAAATTTACTTGCCATTAATAGTACAGGAATAATTTCATTAATACTTGCAATCCGGCAACTATCTATTTGACAGTAATCTAAAGATTTATTTTCAATAAATTGTTTAAACATTACTTTATTTTGTATCATTTCACCTGTTGCTAATTTTATATCAGGATGTGCATCTTTTATTTTTTTAAAACCTAAAATATCATCCGGATTTGTTGGTTCTTCATAAAACATAATATCAAACTGTTTTAACTTACTTATGTTTTCAATTGTTTCATTTACATTCCAGATTTGATTAGAGTCGACCATTAATTTATTCTCATTACCAATTATACTTCTAATTAATTTGCATCTGTGAATATCTCTTTCTATATCCTGGCCAACTTTCATCTTAAAATGTGTCCATCCTTTTTTAAGATTTTCTTCTGCAAGAATAGTCATTTTCTCATCAGAGTAACCAAGCCAACCTACTGCCGTTGTGTAAGCGGGAAAAATAGTTGAGTTTAATGATGAGGTATCTTTTGGTAAATGTTTCTTATTTTTGCTAATAATATCTATTGCTTCAGATTTTGTTATAACGTCATCAAGATATCTGAATGAAAGTTTATCAACTAAGTCCCCAGCATCTAAGTCAATGATGTACTGCCATAAAGGTTTTTTATGATATTTGGCAATTAAGTCCCAAATAGCATTAAAAAAAGCTGCTGCTGCAATATGAGTTACTCCTTTTTGTGGTCCAACCCATCTTAATTGACTGTGATCAGTAACTTTTTCCCAAATTAAAGAAATATCTTTTTCAATATCAATTATACTTTTGCCTTCGATAAATTCTTTAAAATAGTCTATTGATTTACAACATAAATCATTACCCTTACCAAGTGTAAAAGTTAAGCCAATACCTGAAAGGTTTTTATCTTCTGTTTCAATTGTAACATAGGCTGCAGAATAGTCACAATCTACGTGTATAGCATCTGTGCCAACATTTTCTTTAGAGGTTGGAAAGCGGATATCTTGAGTAGTGACTTTTACAACATTCATTAAAACAAAATTACAATAAAAATATTATAATCCAATATGATAATAATCCAGATATTATTGTAGCAATTACGTTTCTTGAAAAATAACCAACTAATATAGCCACTATTGCTCCAAAGATTTTTGGATCATTTATTTCTATAAAACTTCCGTAATCATTAATAAATATTCCAGGAAATATTATTGCTGGAAATACGGCTGATGGTACATACGCTAAAACCGCTTTTACTCGTTCTCCTAATAGATCCCTATCTACTAAAGCAACCATAGTCATTCTCATCAAGTACGTAATTATTCCTGCAATTATAATTGTAAACCAAGTCATTTTTTTAGCCTCAAAACTAATGCAGCAACAAACAATGCAATTATAGGCGAAATGATTATGTAAGATTTAAAAGGTGCATCAAAAAATAACAAAGAACTTAACCCACACGTAATCATGACTATTACATGATCTAGTTTTTTAATATCTTGAACAACAATTGCAATAAAAGTTAAAGGAACTGCAAATTTCAATCCTAATTCTTCTGGTACAAATGAGCCAAGAATTATTCCAGCTAATGTAGATATCTGCCAACAAACCCATAGAGTTCCACCACTACCTAATAAGTGATAATGAAGATGTGTTTCTTTTTTGTTTTTTTGGAAAAACTTATTAGACTCTGCAAAACCTTGGTCTACAACTAAATATGATATCAATAGTTTCTTTATAAATGAGAGTTTTTCTAAGTATTCAGATAAAACTGCTCCATATAATAAGTGTCTTGAATTGATTACTCCAACAGAAGTTACAGCAATTAATGCTGAAGCTCCTCCTGAAAGAAGTTGTAAAAAGACAATTTGAGATGCTCCCCCAAAAATAATGATAGACATTGCATAAACTAATACTGGACTAAAACCTAGCTCAATACCAATTGCTCCACATACAATTCCAAAAGGAATTACTGAAAACATGTGAGGTGCAACAGCTAATATTCCTTTATTAAATATTTGTTTTTTTGATAGCATTTACTTAACTGGTTGAAGGGCTATTTTTAAGTATTTATTGTCTAACTTACAATCTTTGTATCCTCGTTTAACAACATTTAAATATCTTTCAGTTGGATATCTAAATTCTGTTTTATTAACCATGATGTAAGTCATCACCGTTTTGTTATAATAAGTAAAATAAAGCTTTTTATAAAGGATTGGATAATCTTCATAGACATCCAATTTTTTTTCATCACTTTTTGATATTTCAAATAAAGCACCAGGAACTAAAGAATTTTTACTCTTTTCTATATCTGCAGCTCTATATTTGCTTCTAAAGTTTAATCTATAACCTTTAAGTTCATATTTTTTTAAGAAAACAGAGTCTTTGCATCTCCGCTTCATTTGAAAAAGGTTAAGATTACTTCCGTAAGCAAAATACAACATTACTCTAATTCAACAACTTCAATATTTTTTGCTTTTACAAATTTAAGAATTAATGAGTTACATAGATCAATTTTATCCTGATCTTTAGATCTTAATACAATCGAAACACCTAATTTACCTTGTCTAAAAAAAGGATAACTTCCAATTTCAACATCTTTATTATTATCTTGAACATCAGTTAAAGAACTTGCAATTTCACTCTCATAAGTTCTTAAATTAATAGTTTTACTTAAAATTGGATCTCCACCAACTAATACATTATTTAATCCACCAATCATTGCTTTTAATATTGAAGGAACGCCTGGTAGAGAAAAAACATTTTCTACATAAAATCCTGGAGCACCACTTGATGGGTTTAAAATTAGGTTTGCTGAAACTGGCATCTTTGCCATTTTTTGTCTACCATCATTAAAGTTACCTGGTTCATAATATTTTTCTAGAATAGCAAATGCTTCTTTATGAAATCCATATTCAATATCGAAAGCTTTTGAAATCGATTCTGCTGTAATATCATCATGGGTTGGGCCAATACCTCCTGTAGTAAACACATAGTTGTATTTCACTCTTAATTCATGAACTGTATCTATTATTGTTTGCTCTATATCAGGTATCACTCTCACCTCACCTACTGTAATACCTAGAGAATTTAACCAAAGTGCGAGTGTACTTGTATTTAAATCTTTTGTTCTGCCAGACAATACCTCATTACCTATTATTATAATTGATGCAGATATTTCTTTTTTATTAGTCATTTCTAAATATAAATAAAATTGTATGAAATTTACCAACACTTTATTAAAAGGCAAATTAATCCGGAGATATAAGAGATTTTTCACTGATATAGAAGTAAATAATAAAACTGTTGTAGCGCACTGTCCGAATACGGGCTCTATGATGGGTTTATTAGATAAAGGGAACGAAACTTGGATAAGTGAACACAATGATCCAAAACGTAAATTAAAATTTACCCTTGAGATGATAAAGGTAAAAAAAAGAATAATTGGAGTAAATACTCATAGAGCAAATAGAATTGTTGAACATGCTTTAGAAAATAAATTAATAAAAGAATTTAGTACTGTAAAAAATATAAGGGCAGAATTTAAATATTCTGATGATACTAGATTTGACTTTTTGTGTGATAAGAAAATATTAGAAGTAAAGAATACAACGTTAATGAGAGAAGATGATTTGGCTGAATTTCCAGATGCTATTACCTCAAGAGGTACAAAACATCTTCTAAAATTAAGGGAATCTATTAAAAAAGGATATAAACCTTATGTCTTATTTTTAACTCAAATCCAGGGTATAAATAATTTTAGAATAGCAAAAGATATAGACTCTACTTATTATAAAGAATATTTAGAAGCTAAAAAATCTGGTGTAAGCTTTCTTGCTTACAGGTGCAGTTTAAATTCTAAAGAAATAAAAATTGAAAAGAAAATAAAAATTAAAGATGAGTAATTATTCAGAAAAATTTGAAAAAATGAGAGTTGCTGGAAAACTTGCATCTAAAACTTTAGACATGTTAACCGAAGAGGTTAAAGCAGGTGTTACAACGGATAGAATTGATCAATTAGGATATGAATTCATAAGGGATAATGGTGGTCACTCTGCTCCATTATACTACAGGGGTTTTAAAAAATCTTTATGTACATCTTTAAACCATGTTGTTTGTCATGGTATTCCATCCGATAGAGTTTTAAATGAAGGTGATACAGTAAACATAGATGTAACGGCAATAGTTAATGAGTACTATGGGGACACAAGTAGGATGTTTACTATTGGAGAAATACCGGTAAAAGCTAAAAACCTAATTGAGACAACCTACGAGTCTATGATGAAGGGAATAGCAATTTTAAAACCAGGAGTAAAATTAGGAGATATAGGATATGAAATTCAATCCTTTGTTGAAGAAAGAGGTTTTTCAGTAGTTAGAGATTTTTGTGGTCATGGAATTAGCAATACCTTTCATGAGCAACCTAATATTCTTCATTATGGTAAGAAAAATACTGGGAACGAACTAACACCTGGCATGACATTTACAATAGAACCTATGATAAATGTCGGTAAACTAGATGTAAAAGTACTTAATGATGGATGGACAGCAGTTACAAAGGATAAGTCTTTATCAGCACAATTTGAGCATACTATAGGAATAACAGAAGACTCTTATGAAATTTTTACAGAATCTGTTAAAGGTTATAAGAGGCCTCCATATAATTAATGATAACACGATACTCTAGAAAAGAACTTACGAATATCTGGTCCGAACATAATAAATATCAAATCTGGCTAGATGTAGAAATTGCTGCAGCTGAAGGAATGGAAAAATTGGGAACTATTCCAAACGGTGTCGCAAGTGCAGTAAGGAAAAAAGCTAAAATTAACGTTAAACGAATTCATAACATTGAAGCTAAAGTTAAACATGACGTAATAGCTTTTCTAACCTCTGTTACTGAAAAAGTTGGAATTAAAGCAAGATATTTACACCAAGGAATGACGTCATCAGACGTGGTGGATACAAGTTTTAACATTCAATTAGTTCAGTCTGGTAAAATTTTAGTAAATGATATTGATCAAATTTTAAAAGTTTTAAAATCCAAGGCGAAAAAATACAAATTTACACCATGTATGGGTAGAAGCCATGGTATTCATGCAGAACCAATTACTTTTGGACTTAAATTAGCGTCTTTCTATGAGGAGTTTAAAAGAAATAGAAAAAGATTAATTAGTGCAATAGATGAAATTTCAACATGTGCAATATCTGGTGCTGTTGGCACATTTGCCAACATTAATCCCAATGTAGAGAAACATGTTGCTAGAAAACTAGGATTAAAAGTAGAACCTATATCTTCTCAAGTTATTCCAAGGGATAGACATGCATATTACTTCTCAGTTTTAGGAATTATAGCCGGATCAATTGAAAGAGTTTCAACAGAAATCAGACATTTACAAAGAACTGAAGTTTATGAATTGCAGGAGTTTTTCTCAAAAAAACAAAAAGGTTCAAGTGCAATGCCACATAAAAAAAATCCAATATTGTCAGAAAACTTAACGGGACTAGCAAGAATGGTTAGAAGCTATACGATGCCAGCGTTGGAGAATATTGCTTTGTGGCATGAAAGAGATATCTCACATTCAAGTGTTGAAAGAAATATTGGACCAGATGCAAATATCACATTAGATTTTGCTTTAGTAAGATTAGCGAGCTTATTAGACAAAATGATTGTCTATCCAAAAAAAATGCTTAGCAACCTTAATATAACGAAGGGTACAATTTTCTCACAAGAATTAATGCTTGAATTAACTAAATCTGGCTTAAGTAGAGAGAACTCCTATAGACTAGTGCAAGCTCATGCCAAAAAATGCATAGCAGATAATCTCGATCTTTTAGATGTTGTTATGACTGACAAAAACATTACATCTAGAATATCAAGTAAAAAAATGAAAAAAATATTTGATTATTCCTCACACTTTAAGAATGTTAATTTAATTTTTAATAGGGTATTTAAATAATGAAAAAAGGTAAAAAGTTATACGAGGGTAAAGCTAAAATTATTTATGCTACTAATGATAAGAATTTAGTAATTCAACATTTTAAAGATGATGCCACAGCTTTTAATAATCAAAAAAAAGATATCATTGAAGGAAAAGGAATTTTAAATAATAGGATTTCAGAACATGTTTTAACCCAATTAAGTAATGTTGGAATAAAAAATCATTTAGTTAAAAGACTTAATATGAGAGAACAGCTTGTTAAATTAGTTGAAATTATACCAATTGAATTCGTTGTAAGAAATATAGCAACAGGATCATTAACAAAGAGATTAGGAATAGAAGATGGAACTGTACTTGATTATCCATTAGTTGAGTATTGTTTAAAGAATGATGATTTAGGAGACCCATTAGTAAGTCGAGAACATATTCTGGCGTTTAAATGGATGGATATTTTTGAGTTAGACTTTATCTACGAGGAAGTTAGAAGAATAAATGACTTTCTTCAAGGGATGTTTAGAGGTGTTGGAATAAAATTAGTAGATTTTAAAGTTGAATTTGGAAGATGTGAAACTGACGGAAGAAGAGAAGTTATGTTAGCAGATGAAATTAGTCCTGATACATGCAGACTATGGGATATGAGAACAGAAAAAAAACTAGACAAAGATAGATTTAGAAACAACTTAGGAAACTTAGTTGAAGCTTACCAGGAAGTTGCCATAAGACTTAATATATTGCATGAACAGTCAAACATAAGACCATTAACTTATCCTAAACCAAAAGCAGTAAAAATTAAGAAAAAATGAAAGTAAAAGTAATAGTCACTTTAAAAAATGGAGTGCTTGATCCTCAAGGTAAAGCAATACAACAAACTTTAAATGGAATGACCTTTGACAATGTTTCAGAGGTAAGACAAGGTAAATATTTTGATATTGAAATAAATGAGAGCGATGAAAGTAAAGCCAAATCTCAAGTAGAAGAAATGTGCAAAAAGCTTTTAGCAAACCTAGTTATTGAGGATTATAGAATCTTGTAACTACTGAATGAAATCATCTGTAATTATATTCCCTGGTTCAAATTGCGATAGAGATATGGATGTAGCGTTAAAGAAATTTGGTTTTGAAAATCAAATGGTTTGGCACAATGATATTGAAATTCCTAAAAGTGATTTAATCGTCTTACCAGGTGGTTTCTCCTATGGTGATTACCTTAGATGTGGAAGTATTGCTGGTAAATCAAGAATTATTAAATCTGTAATTGATTTTGCAAATTCTGGGGGATTGGTGCTTGGAATCTGTAATGGCTTTCAAATACTAACTGAGACAAGTTTATTGCCTGGAATACTTCAGCAAAATAAATACCTAAATTTTATTTGTAAAAATGTTTTTGTTAAAATTAAAAATAAAGAAAATAAGTATTTTGAAAAAATTAAAAAAGATGTTTTAGAACTTCACATTGCTCACAATGAAGGAAATTATTTTTGTTCAAACGATGAATTAAAATCAATCGAGGATAATGGTCAAATAGCAGTTACTTATTGTGATAATAAAGGAAATGATGATGAAAAAAATAATCCAAACGGTGCCCTAAAAAATATAGCTGGTATATTTAATAAAGATAAAAATATTTTAGGAATGATGCCCCATCCAGAAAGAATGATCGATCCTTTTCTTTCAGGTGAAGACGGATCGCTTTTTTTTGAAAATTTAATTGAAAGTTTTTAATGACTGAAGTTAATGAACAAATAGCAGTTGAACATGGATTGAAGAAAGATGAATATAAAAAAATCTGTGATCTATTAAAAAGAACCCCAAATATTACTGAATTAGGTGTTTTTTCAGCAATGTGGAATGAACACTGTTCCTACAAGTCATCAAGACGACATCTAAAAAAATTACATACAAAAGGCAGCCAAGTTATTCAAGGCCCTGGAGAAAATGCAGGTGTAGTTGATATTGAAGATGATGATGCAATTGTATTTAAAATTGAAAGCCATAACCATCCTTCGTTTATTGAGCCCTATCAAGGTGCAGCTACAGGAGTTGGTGGAATTATGAGAGACGTATTTACAATGGGTGCAAGACCTATTGCTAATTTAAACTCAATTCACTTTGGCTCAATTGATCATGAAAAAACAAGAAATCTATTAAGAGGGGTTGTTAAAGGTATTGGTGGATATGGTAATTGTATTGGTGTTCCAACTATCGCTGGCCAAACTTGTTTTGACGAATCTTATAATGGAAATATTTTAGTCAATGCAATGACGTTAGGTCTGGTTAATAAAAACAAAATATTTTACTCAAAAGCTGCTGGGGTTAATAAACCTGTAATTTACGTGGGTTCAAAAACTGGTAGAGATGGTATTCATGGTGCAAGTATGGCATCAGCTATTTTCGATGATAAAATCGAGGAAAAGAAACCAACAGTCCAAGTTGGCGATCCATTTACTGAAAAACTTCTCCTTGAAGCTTGTCTTGAGCTTATGGCTGGAAATTCTATAATTTCTATTCAAGATATGGGTGCTGCTGGCTTAACCTCATCTAGCATTGAAATGGCATCAAAAGGTAATTTGGGTATTGAAATAGATTTAACCAATGTTCCTTGTAGAGAAGAAAACATGACACCTTATGAAATAATGCTTTCAGAAAGCCAAGAGAGAATGTTGATTGTGCTAGAAGAAGGAAAAGAAAATGAGGCAAAAAAAATATTTGATAAGTGGAACTTAGATTTTGCTGTTATTGGAAAAACAACAAATAGTAAAAATATAGAATTAATTTTTGAAAATAAAAAAGTTGCTGAAATTCCAATAGATTTTTTAGCTGAAAATTCTCCTATGTATGATCGCAAATGGACAAAAGCTAAATTACCTAAAGAAAATAAATTTTCAAAAGATGATTTTAAGTCTTTGAAACTAAGTGAATGTCTAAATAAAATTCTAACTGATCCAAACATTGCAGATAAAGCATGGATATGGGACCAATATGATCATACAGTTATGGGTGATACCATTCAAAAGCCCGGTGGGAATGCTGGAGTTGTAAGAGTACATGGAACTAATAAAGCTATAGCTGCAGCGGTGGACTCATCGGCAACTTATTGTCATGCTCATCCGTTAACAGGGGGTAAGCAAGTGGTTTGTGAAAGTTGGAGAAATATGATTTCTGTTGGAGCTAAACCAATAGCTATTACTAATTGCCTTAATTTTGGAAACCCAGAAAAAGAGAAAAATATGGGAGAATTTGTTGAATGTGTTGAAGGAATTACGGAAGCTTCTAAATATTTAAATTACCCTGTGGTTTCAGGAAATGTCTCTTTCTATAATGAGACAAAAGATAAAGGAATTAAACCTACCCCATCTATAGGTGGTATAGGTCTACTATCTGATTATAAACAGATGGTTACAATGGAATTAAAAAATAATGGAAACTATCTACTAGTAATTGGAAAAACGGAGGGTCATTTAGATCAATCAATATTTGCAAAGAATATTTTATCTAATCAAAAAGGCCCACCTCCAGAAATTAATTTATTCAATGAAAAACAAAATGGGATGAGTATTTTAAATTTAAAAAACAAGAATTTAATTGAGACTTGTCATGATGTTTCTTTAGGAGGAATTTTAATTGCTATTTCAAAAATGAGCATAAAAGGAAATAAAGGAGTAAAATTATTTCCTACTGAAGGTTTAGTAAATAAATTTGAGTATTTTTTTGGAGAGGATCAGGGAAGGTATATAGTAGAAATAAAGCCAGAAAATTTAGAAAATGTGGAAAAAATACTTAAAAAAGATTCAATCCATTTTGATAAATTGGGTATAATAGAAAGTGATCAGATTACTTATGGAAGTGATCTAACAATATCAATTGACGATATAAAAGAAGGCTATAAAAAATGGCTAAAGGAATATATGGTTAACTAATGGCAATGGATTTAAAAGAAATAGAAAGCTTAATAAAAGAAGCGCTTCCTGATGCAAAAATAGAAATTCAAGATCTTGCAGGTGATGGTAATCATTATTCAGCTACAGTAATTTCGTCGCAATTTGCAGGAAAAAGTAAAATTCAGCAGCACAAGATGGTATACAATTCACTTAAAGGCAAAATGGGAAATGAATTACACGCATTAGCAGTTAAAACAAAGGAGAACTAAATGGATAATCAAACTAATGAATTAATAAATAATGAAATTAAAAGTAACGAAGTGTGTTTGTTTATGAAAGGAACTCCTGATGCTCCTCAGTGTGGGTTTTCCATGGCTGTAACAAACATTTTAAAAATGCTAGAAGTTAATTTCAAAGGTGTAAATGTTTTAGCAGACCAAAACCTTAGGGAAGGAATTAAAGTTTTTAGCGACTGGCCAACAATTCCTCAATTATATGTTAAAAATGAGTTCATTGGTGGTTGCGATATAATAAAGGAAATGTACGAAAGCGGCGAATTAGCAAAACTTTTTGAAGATAATGGAATTGAATTTAAAAAGAAAAACTAATCTTATTTAATTAATAATCTAATTTTTTTTGAAAAATATTTTTTTAACAAGTTTAAAATTGATATTTTAACTGGTGTTTTTAAATTATATTCATCCATATTAAATTTAATACTATTTTCCCAACTTAACTCGATTACTAAGCTTTCACGAAAATATTCATTTAACTTTTTTATTGTTCCTACAGTTAAAACTGGTTCAAGGTATTGTTGTTTTTTTGAAATATTAATTTGATTATTAACATCATCAAATACTAAGTGCCAAATATGAGCTTTTTTATTTTCAAAAACTAAATTATCTTCAAGTCTTGTAGGTACTTCTATATATCCCTTTTTTCCTACTCTAGATAATTCATTTAAAAAATAAGAAATATCTTCAACATGTTCAGCAACATGAGAGGCGATAACAAAATCAAATTCTTTGTCTTTAAATGGTAATTTTTTTTCAGTAATCTTTATGAAAGATTTATCTTTATAATGATCTGACAAATCCATAATATCGCTTATTGTGGTTGCATACTTATTTGCACCATATCCACATCCAATATCTAAAATTTTCCAGTCTGGATTTTCTGAGAGAATTTTTTCTATGTGATTTTTTGAAGTTCTTTTAATCAGAATGATTATCTTGAATAATATTCAATTACTAAATTAGGCTCCATTACAACTGGATATGGAACTTCCTCAAATTTAGGAATTCTTACGAATTTAACTTTTTTATTTTTTTCATCTAATTGTAAATATTCTGGCACTTCTCTTTCTTTGTTTGCAAGAGCAATATCAATTAAAGCTAATTGTTTAGATTTATCTCTAATCTCAATGCTATCCTCTTCTTTAACTTGATAGCTTGATATATTAACTTTTTTTCCATTTACTCTTACATGTCCATGATTAATCAATTGTCTTGATGAAAAAATAGTATTCGATAGTTTAGATCTATATATTACCGCATCAAGCCTTCTCTCTAGCAATCCAATTAAATTTTCAGCTGTATCACCTTTTTTCATTATTGCTCTTTTATACATGTTTCTAAACTGTCTTTCATTCATGTTACCATAATAACACTTTAATTTTTGTTTAGCATGAAGCTGGATTCCATAATCAGATGGTTTAGATGATTTTGACTGGCCATGCTGTCCAGGAGGATATGCTCTAGTATTAAATGGACTCTTGGGTCTTCCCCATAAATTTACTTTTAGTCGTCTATCGACTTTATGTTTTGAGTTTAATCGTTTTGTCATATTGCAGTTATGGGGTTTATAGACATCAAAATATTTTTGTCAATCAAGGTTTTTTAATTAAACCAGCAAATACGCTTGATAAAATGCGTATTTCTTTTTGAGAGAGTTCCATTTTGTAAAAAATACTTCTTAAATTTTCAAGCATTATAGGCTTTTTTGCTTTTTGTTTAAAAAAATTTTTATTTTCTAGGTTTGTTAAACAAAAATTTAACATTGCAGATATCTCTTTTTTAGTTGCTTTTTGTATTTTATTTGACTTTTGAAAATTAAGTTTTTCTTTTGAAATTATGTTTGAAACAGTTTGGGCTACAATTACTAAGCTGTGTGAAAGATTTAATGATCTAAATTTAATATTACTTGGGATCTGTAAAGTATAGTCAGCGTAACTTATTTCGTTATTTGTTAATCCAGAAGCTTCAGAACCAAACAAAAAACTTACCTTTTTTGTAAAATCAATTTTTTTTAAATCTTTTAGTGAGATGTGTTTAATATTTTTATTTCTAAATCTTGCCGATGTTGCAATAAGAATATCAGTTTTGTTTAAAGATTTTTCTAAATTAGGATAAATATTGGCTTTTTCTATTATGTCTTTAGCTCCAACGGAAGTTGCTTTAATTTTGTCATTTGGAAATATTGGCTTTGGTTCTACTAAGGATAAATTTTTAAAACCAAAATTTTTCATAGCTCTTGCACATAGTCCAATATTTTCGGATAGCTGAGGCTTATGTAATATAAATGATATATTATTAAAATTCATCAAGCACTTGCTGGTGCATTATCTTTGAATAATTTATAATCAAGACTATCTATTAATGCTTTAAATGATGCATCTATAATGTTTGGAGAAACCCCAATTGTAAACCAGTTTTTTCCTTTAGAATCTGTGCTTTCAATAGAAACCCTAGTTACAGCTTCTGTTCCTGTATTTAATATTCTTACTTTATAATCAACTAATCTTAAATCTTTAAGATAATCAGAGTATTTAGAAATTTTTTTTATGTTATTTCTAATTGCATTATCCAAAGCATTAACTGGTCCGTTTCCCTCACCTTCACAAATAATTGTTTCCCCATCTACTTCTAATTCTGCTTTGGCAGATGAAACAATATCTCCTGACGAATTTTTCTTAACAGATACATCGTATGCCTTAATAATTAAGTATCTTGGTATCTCACCAACTATTCTTCTTGCTAACAATTCAAATGATGCGTCTGCACCATCATAACTATAACCAATAAATTCTCTTCCTTTTACTTCGTCCAAAAGTTCTTTAATTTTAGGATCATTTTTTTTGATATCAATTCCAATGGTTCCTAATCTTGATAAAATGTTTGATTGTCCAGCCTGATCTGAAACAACTATATTTCTTACATTGCCAACTTCTTTTGGGTCAATGTGTTCATAAGTTTTTGGGTCTTTTTGAACCGCTGAAACATGCATTCCTCCTTTATGGGAAAAAGCTGCAGCACCAACGTAGGGCAAATGTTTGTTGGGTTTTCTGTTTAAAATTTCATCTAGTAACCTAGAGCATTGTGTTAAATGCTTAATGTTCTCCTCTTTTATATTTATTTCATAATTGTTAGAAAATTCATGTTTTAAATATAATGAAGGTATAAGAGACATTAAATTAGCATTACCACATCTTTCACCTAAACCATTGATTGTTCCCTGGACCTGTCTAACACCAGCTTGAATTGCAACTAAAGAATTTGCAACAGCATTTTCTGTATCGTTGTGAGCATGAATTCCTAAATTTTTACCCGGTATATGTTTTGATACATCTAAAACTATTTTTGATATTTCATGAGGCAAGGTCCCACCATTAGTATCACATAATACAATCCACCTGGCACCTTGATCAAATGCTGCCTTGATGCAACTTAAAGCGTATTCTTTGTTTGATTTATATCCATCAAAAAAATGCTCGGCATCAAACATAAATTCTTTTCCAGAATTGATTATATGTTTTGCACTTTCACTAATGTTTTTTAAATTTTGATCTTTGGTTATACCTAGAGCAACATCAACATGAAAATCCCAAGATTTTCCAAATAAACAAATTGAATTTGCCTTAGAATTTATTAAAGAAGAAATCATTGGATCATTTTCAGCACTATGATCTGATTTTTTTGTCATTCCAAAAGCTGTTAATATAGAATGGTTAAAAGAGTGTTTTTTGTTAAAAAACTCTGTATCTGTGGGATTAGCTCCTGGCCATCCGCCTTCTATGTAATCAACACCAAGATTATCTAATGCTACAGAGATTTTCTCTTTGTCATCTAAAGAAAAATCTACCCCTTGTGTTTGTGCGCCATCACGTAAAGTTGTATCAAATATGTATATTTTGTCTGACATTATTTAAATTTCCACGAGGTTTTACCATCTTTATCCTCTATTTGAACTCCTTTTTCCAAAAGTTCATTACGAATTTTATCAGCTAATTCATAATTTTTATCATCTCTAGCCTGATTTCGTTCTTTAATTTTTATTTCAATTAACTCATCACTGAAATCAGATTTATTTTTTTTAAAATTATCCCATTCATCTTTAGTTTCAGTTAACAGTCCTACAAAATTACATGCAGATACAAACTCTTTTTTATCCTTTGTATTACCTGATTGCGATTTTTCATATAGTTTATGAAGATTGGCAATATACTTTGGTGTATTTAAATCATCATATAAAGGATAAAGATCATCATCAGAAATTAGTGTAGGCTTTTCCAGTTCAATATAACTTTTGTACCATTTATCGATTGTTTTTTGACTTTCATCTAAAAGTTTATCATTCCAATCTAAAGGCTGTCTATACTGAGCACTAATTAAAGCCAGTCTTAGAGCTTGACCATTAACATTTTTTTTAAAATCACTTATCTTTAAAATATTGCCCTGTGATTTTGCCATTTTTTCATTTGATAGGGTAATAAATCCATTATGTACCCAATAATTTGAAAAAACTTCAGTTTCATTAGCACATCGCGATTGAGCAATTTCATTTTCATGGTGTGGAAATATTAAATCTCTGCCCCCTCCATGTATATCAAAATTATCTCCAAGATATTTTTTGGACATTACCGAACATTCTAAATGCCAGCCTGGTCTACCATTTCCCCATGGTGATGACCAACTTGGCTCATCTTCACTAGATGGTTTCCACAACACAAAATCTTCAGCATTTTTCTTATTGCTTGATACTTCTACTCTAGATCCTGAAATTAGATCTTCTATTTTTTTATTTGATAATTTTCCATAATCATTAAATTTTTTAACCTCAAAATAAATATGGTTTTTGCTTTCATAAGCAAAACCTTTCTCCATTAAACCACTGATCATTTCGATCATTTCGTTTATATTTTCTGTTGCCTTAGGTTGAAAGCTAGGTTCTTCACAATTAAGATATTTACAATCTTCTTGGAAATTAATATTTATCTTGTTTGTTAATTCAGAGATTGTAATTTTTTTATCTTTTGCAGATTGAATTATTTTATCATCAATATCTGTAATATTCCTGACATATGTAACATTATCTTTGCCATATTTACATTTTAAAACTTTAAAAAGAATATCAAATACAACTAATGGTCTTGCATTACCTATATGCGGATCGTCATAAACTGTAGGACCACAAACATACATTTTAATGTCATTTTTATCTATTGGCTGAAATTTTTCTTTTTTTCCACCATAGCTATTTGTTAAAAAAATATCTTTATTCATTATTCAAGGAATATACTTTAATTATAGATTTGTGAATCTATTTGATTAGCTAGGAATCTTGCAAACTGGAATTGGATCCATTTTATGCAAATTTGCGTTTCTTATTTGGATATATTTTTCTCTATTTTTTGAATTTTCATTTTCCATTGCTTCCTCAAGTTCTTTATAACTTAAACCTAGCTGACCTTCGTCAGTTCTACCATCATCCCATAAACCATCTGTTGGTGGAGCATCAATAATCTCTTGTAAAATTTTTAATTCTTTTCCTAATTCCCAAACTTCTGTCTTATTACAATCAGCTATTGGTGAAATATCAACTCCACCATCGCCATACTTTGTGTAAAAACCTACACCAAAGTCCTCAACTTTATTTCCTGTACCAACTACTATTCCATTATTTGCTGCTGCTACTTGATACAAAGTTGTCATTCTTAATCTAGCTCTTGAGTTTGCCATACCATGCAAACTATCAAAATTTTTTAAAGTATTTTCAAATGTAGAAAAAAGGCTATCTAACTCAACTGTCATACCCTCAACATTTTTAAAATTTTGCTTTAACCATTCCTGATGATTTAAGCTTAAGTCATGTTGGGTGCTTTTTTGTTTTATAGGCATTGATAAAACGATAGTCCTCAATCCTGTCATTGCACTCAACGTACTTGAAACAGACGAATCTATTCCTCCTGAAATTCCAATTACTAAAGACTCGGCTTTTTTAGGCATTGAATTTACATAATTCAATATCCAGTCTTTAATAAATGTTACTTTTTTGCTCGGTTCCATAATGAAAATATAATAATTAATTTAAAAAATTAAATGATTAAGATGCCGCTCTAATCCCATTTTTTGCATATAAGCTATTTTTTTTAATCTCATCTGAAATTAAAAAAGCTAACTCTAGAGCTTGATTGGCATTAAGTCTTGGATCACATTGTGTGTGATACCTACTTGATAAGTCTGTGTCTGATATTTTTTGCGCTCCACCTGTACATTCTGTCACATTTTGACCTGTCATTTCAATATGAAGACCACCAGCATATGATCCTTCACTTTGGTGCACACCAAATACATTTTTAACTTCATTTAAAACATTGTTAAATGGTCTTGTTTTAAATCCTGTGGAAGATTTAATTGTATTGCCATGCATCGGATCACATGACCAAATAACATTAAGACCTTCTTTTTTTATTCCTCTGATCAATTTTGGTAAATATTTTTCAACTTGATCGTGACCAAATCTTGAGATCAATGTAATTTTTCCTTTTTCATTATTAGGGTTGATCAATTCACAAATTTTAGCAATCTCTTCTGGTTTTGAAGTTGGTCCACATTTTATTCCTATTGGATTTTCAATTCCCCTACAAAATTCTACATGACCACCATCAATTTGTCTTGTTCTGTCGCCTATCCAAACAAAGTGTGCTGAAGTATCATGATGCTCTCCAGTTGTTGAATCAACTCTAGTCATTGTTTCCTCGAATGGTAAATGTAATGCTTCATGAGATGTCCAAAAATTGACAGTATATAACCTTCTATTAAAATCAGATGTAATTCCACATGCTTCCATGAAGGCAAGAGCATCTGCAATTTTGTCTTCTAATTCTTTAAATTTTTTAGCTTGAGCTGCTGATTTTATGTATCCTAAATTCCACAGGTGAACCTTTTTTAAGTCAGCAAATCCACCATTAGAAAATGCTCTGATTAAATTTAATGTAGAAGCCGATTGTGAATATGCTCTAAATAGTCTTTTGGGATCTGGAATTCTGGCCGCTTCAGTAAATTCCATACCGTTAATGTTATCTCCTAAATAACTTGGTAATTCCAAATCTCCTTGTTTTTCAGTTGGAGCACTTCTAGGTTTTGAAAACTGTCCTGCAATTCTTCCCAATTTAACTACTGGTAAAGATGCTGAATAAGTTAAAACTAATGACATTTGAAGCATTAGTTTAAAATAATCTCTAATATTGTCTGGATTAAATTCTGCAAAACTTTCTGCGCAATCACCGCCTTGTAACAAGAATGCTTTTCCGTCAACAACATTTGCTAGTTGATCTTTAAGATGTCTTGTTTCTCCAGCAAATACCAAAGGGGGGAAATTTTTTAGTTTATTTAAAACTAAGTTTAATTCATCCTCATCCCTATATTCAGGAATGTGTTTTACAGGATAATTTCTCCAACTATTTGCTTTCCATTTTTTCATAATACAATCACAAGGTGTATATATATCTGATTTAATAAAGAAAAGTAAATTTTTTATTAATTAAAATTTGTATATGAAAAATTAAGTATTACTTGTTATTTTGAACGCAATTATTCCAAGGATTTCTCTAAAAAAAGTATTAAATTTTGAAAGATTATTCACAATATCAAAAACCTGGTAACTATTTAGCAAAGGTGTTTTTGATCTTGAAATGGTATTAACGGGATAAGGTAAGACTTTTACTCCTTGCTTTTCAGCAATCATCATAGATCTCTTCATGTGATAAGCAGAAGTAATAAGAACTGTTTCTGAGTATTTTAAATTTAATTCTTTAATTTCTTTGAAATTTTCAATGGTATTTCGTGATTTACCAATAAAGTTTATACGATCCATATCAAAATTAAGATCATTATAAAATTTTTTAGCTATAGTAGGATCATCATTATCATTATTTTTAACTAGATAAGCATTTCCACCAACATAAAAAACTTTTGAGTTTGGATATTGATAGGCTAAACTAATTGAAGCTATTATCCTTTCGTCTGCTCCTGATAAAACTAAAATATTTTTGATATTTTTGTATTTTTTTTTAATTATGAAGTCTTTTTCAAGGTATTTTAAACCTAAAGAACCTGTTGGAAAAAAAGCAATAATTATAATTAGAAATATATTTAAACTTAATATTTTTAAGATAATTTTTCTTTTACTAATAAGGTAAAAAATAAATAAAATAATTAAAACTATAAATAAAAAGTTTGTTGGGTTCAATAAGGGACCTAAAAATTTTGATAAGTAATAATACAAGTTATTCTACTGTTACAGATTTAGCTAGATTTCTAGGTTTATCAATATCATAACCTTTTTCTAGTGCTGAATAAAAAGCCAATTTTTGTAAAGGAATAGTTGTTAAAAATGGAATTAGCTCATCATTTAATTTATCAACCTCTATTTGTTCCCAAATATTTTCAGAAATTATTTCATCTTTATTTTTATTTGTTATAAGTAATACCTTTGCTCCACGGGCAATAACTTCCTGCATGTTAGACATGGTCTTTAAATAGTGCTCGTCTCTTGGAGCTATAACGACTACAGGCATACCCTCTTCTATTAAAGCTAACGGTCCGTGTTTCATTTCACCTGCTGGATAACCCTCAGCATGAACATAGGCTAATTCTTTTAGCTTTAATGCGCCCTCTAGAGCAATAGGAAAAGAATAACCTCTTCCTAAAAACATACATCCTTTAGCCTGTGCAAAAACTTTACCAATTTTTAAAAGTTTATGATCCAATTTGAGTGTTTTTTTCGCAGAATTTGACAATAATAGTAAATTTTTAATCTTAGAGTGATAAGTTTTCTTTGTAATTTCTTTTTGATCATAAGAAATTTTTAAGGACAACATATAGAGAACTAACATTTGCCCAAGAAAAGCTTTTGTAGAAGCAACACCTATTTCTTGTCCACAATATATAGGTAAAACTAAATCTGCATCTCTTGCTATTGAGCTTTCCACAACATTCACAACTGCACAAGTTTTCATTTTGTTTTTCTTACATAATTCTAAAGCAGCATATGTATCAGCAGTTTCACCTGATTGTGATACGAACACGTATAAACTATCTTTTTTAAATCTAACTTTTCGATATCTAAACTCAGAAGCTATATCTATACTCACATCTAAATTTGTATTTTGTTCTAACCAATATTTTGCAACCAAGCATGAATGGTATGCTGTTCCACAGCCAATCAATACAATGGCTTTTAAAGAACTTATATTCCATGGAAAATTATAAATATTTATTTGATTATTATATTTATCCACATATTCGTTAATACAATCTTTAATGGTTGAAGGCTGTTCATCTATCTCCTTTTCCATAAAATATTTATAGTCACCTTTATCATAATTAAGTTCTTCTTTAGAAAGATTCATTACTTTTTTATTTACCTTAATCCCATTGCTTTGAAAGAATTCAATTTGATCTCTTTTGATAATGCAAAATTCTCCATCATCTAAATAAGAAATTTTGTTAGTCATAGATTTAAGGGCATACGAGTCTGAGCCAAGATAATTTTCATTTGGGCCATATCCAACTGCCAAAGGGGATCCTCTTCTTGCCCCAATCATTAAATCATTTTTATCTTTAAAAATTATCCCTAATGCAAAACTTCCATGAAGTTTTTTTAAAACCTTAATAATAGTGTCTTTGAGTGAATTTTTTTTTAAATAGTCAGTAACAAGATGAGCAATTACCTCGGTATCAGTTTGTGATTTAAATACATATCCTTTTTTTTCTAAAAGTTTTTTTAAAATTGTTGAATTTTCTATAATACCATTATGAACAACCGAAACCTGTTCTGATGAATGAGGATGAGCATTAATTTTGCTCGGTTTACCATGTGTTGCCCACCTGACATGGCCGATACCAATATCTCCTTTAAGATTAAATTTTGATATATCTTTTTCTAAAGCATCAACTCTACCCTCACACTTTACCTCGTTTATATTTCCCTCAACTAGAGTTGCAATGCCCGCAGAGTCATACCCTCTATATTCAAGTTTTTTAAGTGAATTGACTATTCTACTAGAAACTTCTTTAGAACTTATTATTCCAATTATTCCACACATTTATTTTTTTCTCTTATAGTTTTTAACTTCAATTTGCTCAGCTCTTGTTAAAGCTAATGTATTTTTAGAAACTTTTTTTGTAATAGTTGATCCTGCACCAATTATACTTTTTTTTTCAAGCTTGATTGGGGCAACAAGCGATGAATTTGAACCCACAAATACCTCATCGTCAATTATTGTTTTGCTTTTTTTAATGCCATCATAATTACAAGTAATTGTTCCTGCTCCAATATTTACTTTTCTACCTAATTTTGAATCTCCTATATAAGATAGATGGTTTAATTTTGAGTCTTTACCGATAATGCTCTTTTTAACCTCAACAAAGTTTCCAACTTTTGATCCTGATTTAAGTACTGTACCAGGTCTTAGTCTTGCATATGGTCCGATGTTCACATTATTTTCAATTTTTACACCTTCTAAATGTGAAAAAGATAATATCCTTACATTATTTCCTACAGATACATTGTCAGCAATCACAACATAAGGCTCAATAATAACTTTCCTTCCTATTTTGGTGTTTTTAGAAAAAAAGACAGTATCAGGGGCAATCATTTTGACACCTTTTTTTAAAAATTTGTTTCTTAACTTTGTTTGTATATTTATTAATTTTTTTTGTTTCATTTGATATTTTTATATATTTGGGTATTAGTTTAATTAATTCACAATATATTTCTTAATAATACTTTTAAATGACACAAAAATTTACCATTCTTTTTGATTTGGACGGGACTTTGATTGATACTGCACCTGATTTAATGAATGCCCACAATCATGTAATGAAAAAATTTGGCTATGAAACAAGGTCAACTGATGAAATTAGAAATTTAGTAGGCAAAGGTGCCGAGTCGATGATAGGTCGATCTATGTGGAATCAAGCAAAAAAAGAATTAAAAAAAATTGATGATGAAGAAATTAAATCCCAAATGGTTAAAGAATTCATAGATTATTATGGAAAAAATATTGCAAATGAGAGCAAACTAATTAAGGGTGTAAGTGAATTCTTGGTTTGGTGCAAAAATAATAATATTTCTATGGCTGTATGCACCAACAAAACAGAACATTTAGCAGTTGATCTTCTAAAACAAATAAAAATTTATGATTATTTTGAATATGTTGCAGGTTATAATACTTTTGAGTACTGCAAACCTGATCCAAGACATTTAACTAGTGTAGTAGAAATTTTACAAGGCGATGTTAAAAAAACAATTATGGTTGGTGATAGCGAAACAGATGCTGATTCTGCAAAAAATGCGAATATGCCCTTTATTTTAGTTGAAGGTGGTTATACCGATAAAAATCCTAATGAAATTTATCACAATTATCTTGTTAAAGATTTTATTAATTTGGAAAAATTAGTGTTGCCGTATATTAATTAAATAAAGGATATGTTTTGATATTACATAAAGTAAATGTTTACCCTTCAAAAATTGCTCTTCCAAAGAAAAAGCAATTAGCTTGGAAAATTGCAGAGATTGCGTCTGATAATGCTAAGTTAAATAGTGATGCAATTGAAATGTCAATTAATAGAATTATAGATAATGCTTCAGTTGCAATTGCTTCTTTAAATAGAAATCCAGTTATATCTGCTCGTGAAATGGCTAAAGCACACATGAGAAACGGCGGATCAACATTATTTGGAATTAATTCAAAAATAAAATTTGATGCAGAGTGGGCAGCTTGGGCAAATGGAACAGCTGTTAGAGAATTAGACTTTCATGATACTTTTTTAGCTGCAGACTACAGTCATCCTGGTGATAACATCCCACCTATTTTAGCAGTTGGACAAAAGCTTAAAAAAAGTGGATTAGATCTTTTAAGAGGAATAATTACTGGTTACGAAGTTCAAGTAAATTTAGTAAAAGGAATTTGTCTACACAAACATAAAATAGATCATATTGCTCATTTAGGACCAAGTGTTGCTGCTGGAATTGGATCAATGCTAAGATTAAATACCGAAACTATTTATCAAGCTGTTCAACAAGCACTTCATGTCACAATTTCAACGCGTCAATCTAGAAAAGGTGCAATATCAAGTTGGAAAGCATATGCACCAGCTCACGCGGGTAAATTGGCGATAGAAGCTGTTGATAGAGCTATGAGAGGTGAAGGTGCTCCTAGTCCTATTTACGAAGGAGAAGACAGTGTTATTGCCAGAATACTAGATGGGAAAAATGCAAAGTATAGTGTTCCTTTACCAAAAACGAACGAGCCTAAAAAAGCTATATTAGAAACATATACAAAAGAATATTCGGCTGAATACCAAGCTCAAGCTCTCATAGATATTGGTAAAAAATTAAATAAAAAAATTTCAGATCTAAAAAATATAAGAAAAATTGATATCTACACTAGTCACCATACTCATTTTGTAATTGGAACAGGTGCAAATGACCCTCAAAAAATGGATCCGAACGCTTCAAGAGAAACTTTAGATCACTCAATAATGTATATATTTGCTGTAGCTTTAGAGGATGCAGATTGGCATCATGTAAAATCATATACAAAAGCAAGAGCAAATAAAAAAAGTACTATTAAATTATGGAAAGCTATAACAACACATGAAGATAAGAAATGGACAAAAAAATATCATCATCCTGATCCAAAAAAGAAATCATTTGGTGCAAGAATTGTTGTTACTTTAAATAATGGCAAAAAGATATCTGAAGAATTAGAGAGAGCTGATGCACATCCATATGGTGCAAGACCTTTTAAAAGAAAAGATTATATTAAAAAATTTTTAACTTTAACTGAAAATATTATTTCTAAAAAAGAAAGTGATAGGTTTTTAAAATCTGTTCAAAGTTTAAAAAAATTAAAAAAAGGTAATCTTAATAAATTAAATATTGAAGTGAGTAAAAAATATTTAAAAATTAATAATAAAAAGGGTATTTTTTAAATGCATTTTGTTGAAAAAGATTTAACTCAAAAAAGATTAGATTTAGATACAAAATTAAAATCTAATAAAATTCTAAGAGTGCCTGGTGCTTATAATCCTTTGACAGCAAAATTGATTGAAGAAATTGGTTACGACGCAGTTTATGTATCTGGTGGAGTAATGGCAAATGATTTAGGGTTTCCTGATATTGGCTTAACCACTTTACAAGATGTTAGTACTAGATCTTATCTTATCTCGAGAGTAACAAATCTACCGACAATAGTTGATATTGATACTGGATTTAAATCTTGTAAAGAAACTATAGAAACATTTGAAGAGTTTGGCGTTGCTGCTGTTCATTTAGAGGATCAAATTGAACAAAAAAGATGTGGCCACTTGGATAACAAAGAGCTTATTTCTAAAGAGAAGATGGTCTCTAAAATTAAAGAATGTGTGAGTGCTAGAAAAGATACAAATTTTAAGATTATAGCTAGATCAGATGCAAAAAGTGTTGAAGGAATAGATAGCATGATCGACAGATGTAAAGCATATGTGGATGCTGGTGCTGAAGTAATTTTTCCTGAGGCCTTAAAAGATGAAAGTGAGTTTGAATTAGTAAGAAAGTCTCTAGATTGTTATCTTTTAGCTAATATGACCGAGTTTGGAAAATCAAAATTACTAAATTATACTCAGTTACAGGACCTTGGATACAATATCGTTATATACCCTGTATCAACGCAAAGATTGGCAATGAAAAATGTGGAAGATGGATTGCGTGCTATTTTTGCTGATGGACATCAAAACAATATTATTGATAAAATGCAAACGCGGAAAAGATTATACGATCTAGTTGAATACGAAAAATACAATTCTTTAGACGAAAAAATTTATAATTTTAATACAGACGGACACGAATAATGAGTGAAGAAATTAAAAAAGGATTGCTTGGAATAGTTGTTGATGAAACAGAAGTTTCTAAAGTTATGCCTGAGATTAATTCTCTAACTTATAGAGGTTATGCTGCTCAAGATCTATGTGCAAAATGTAAATTTGAGGAAGTTGCATATCTAATTTTAAATGGTGAACTTCCAAGTAAGAAACAATTAAAAAAATTTGAAAAAGAAGAGAGAAAAGAAAGAAAATTATCTAAAACATTATTAGATGATATCAAAAAATTTCCAAAAAAAGCTCACCCCATGGATGTTGCAAGAACAGCAGTAAGTATTATGGGACTTGAGGATAATGAAACGAAGGATAATTCACCTAAAGCAAACTTAAGAAAAGTAATGAGAATATTTGCAAAAACTCCAGTTGCGTTAGCTGCTTTTTATAGAGCGAGAAAAGGAAAAAAAATTATTCCACCAAAAAAGAACTTATCGTTTTCTGAAAACTTTTTTCATATGTGCTTTGGTAAAGTTCCAAACAAAGATATAGTTAAAGCTTTTGATGTATCTTTAATCCTATATGCTGAACACAGCTTTAATGTTTCAACTTTTACAGCTAGGACAATAACAAGTAGTTTATCTGATATTCATGGCGCAATCACTGGTGCTATAGCAAGTTTAAAAGGACCTCTTCATGGAGGTGCGAATGAAGAAGTCATGCATATGATGAATAAAATAAAAAAACCAGAGAACGCACTTAAATGGATCAATAAAGCTTTAAAAAATAAAGATGTAGTAATGGGATTTGGTCATAGAGTTTATAAAAGTGGAGATTCAAGGGTTCCAACAATGAGAGAATATTTTGGAAAAGTTGCTAAAATCAAAAAAGATAAAAAGTATGAAAAAATTTATGACATTGTAGAAAAAGTAATGATTGATAGAAAAAATATCCACCCAAATGTAGACTACCCTACAGGGCCTACTTACCATTTGATGGGGTTTGATACTGATTTCTTCACACCAATTTTTGTAATTTCAAGAATTACAGGTTGGTCAGCTCATATTATTGAGCAGCATGCCGCCAATAAGCTAATTAGACCTTTAGCAAGCTATAAAGGCAGTAAACACCGTAAAGTTCTTCAATTAAATCAAAGATAATCTTAAGAAAAAGCTTCTGTCCAAGAACCTCTTGTAGATGCTTTTGAATATTCAGTAGCCCTACCTTCAAAGAAGTTCATATGCTCAACTGCATTTAGCATTGTATCTAGCCATGTTAATGGATTCTTTTTAACATCATAAATTGGCTCTAGACCTAGTTGGTCCAATCTTCTGTTAGCTATAAATCTTATGTAACCTTTTACTTCAGCCGCAGTTAATCCCTCTAGTGGGCCCATCTCAAAGGCTAGATCAATAAAAGAATCTTCATGCGCAACAATTGTTCTGCAAGCCTCATAAAGCTCCTTTTTTAGTTGTGGCGTCCAGATTTCAGGATTTTCTTTAATAAATTCCTTAAAGATTCTGATCATTGAATTACAATGAAGTGTTTCATCTCTTACTGACCAAGTAACAATCTGGCCCATTCCCTTCATTTTATTATGTCTTGGAAAGTTAAGTAAAATTGCAAAACTAGCAAATAACTGCAATCCTTCAGTGAAAGCACTAAATACCGCAACAGTTTTTGCTATATCTTCTTTTGAATTTACATTGAAGTTTTGCATGTAATCATACTTATCTTTCATTTCTTTATACTTCATAAATGCTGAATACTCAGATTCAGGCATTCCAATTGTATCTAAAAGATGTGAATAAGCTGCAACATGAACGGTTTCCATCGATGCAAATGCAGTCATCATCATTAAAACTTCAGTTGGTTTAAATACAGTTGTGTAATGTCTTAAATAGCAGTTGTTAACTTCAACGTCTGCTTGCGTAAAAAATCTAAAGATTTGAGTTAATAAATTTTTTTCAGCTTGTGACAGATTTTTTTGCCAATCTCTTACATCATCGCCTAATGGAACTTCTTCAGGCAGCCAGTGAATTCTTTGTTGTGTTAACCATGCATCATAACACCATGGATATCTAAAAGGTTTGTATACAGGGTTCTCAACTAATAGACCCATTTTTTTTGGTTGAATTATTTCTTTATTGATTTTTTCTGCTACTGACACGATAAACACTCCTCATAGTCTTGTTGGTTATTACTTTCGTCTTTTGATTTATAAACATTTGCTGCAATGTCAGTTGAATTTGCATCATTAACATTCTCAGCACGTTGTATTGATTTAGACCTACAGTAGTAAAGACTCTTCAATCCTTTCTTCCATGCTTGGAAGTGGATTTGATGTAAATCTTTTTTATGTACATCTGCAGGTAAAAATAAATTAATAGATTGAGCTTGTGAAATGTGTGGAGTTCTATCTGCACTTAAATCTACAAGCCATCTTTGATCTAACTCAAAAGCTGTTTTAAAAACATCTTTTTCTTCTTGAGTTAAAAAATCTAAATGTGAAACAGATCCTTGGTTTGTTGTAATAGTTGACCAAACTTCGTCTGTATCTTTTCCATGTTTTTCCAATAGTTGTCTTAAATATTTATTTCGAACATTAAACGAGCCTGATAATGTTTTATGGGTAAAGCTGTTAGCCGCTATAGGTTCAACACCAGGAGATGTTCCACCACATATAATTGAAATAGAAGCCGTAGGTGCAATTGCAGTTTTATTAGAAAATCTTTCCATTATTCCGTAGTCAGCCGCATCTGGACACGCTCCTCTTTCCTCAGCCAAGTCTTTTGATGCCTTATCAACATGCTTTTGAATATGTTCAAACATTTTTTTATTCCAAACTTTGCTCATAACAGACTCTATTGGGATCATTTTTTTTTGATAGTAAGAGTGAAGACCCATAACACCAAGACCAACACTTCTTTCTCTTAGTGCTGAGTAAGTGGCATCACTAAATTGCTCAGGAGCATTTTCAATGAAATCTGTCATTACATTATCTAAAAATCTCATCACATCTCCTATGAAATTTTCATCATCTTTCCATTCATCATATTTTTCAATGTTCAAGGATGACAAACAACATACTGCTGTTCTATCTCTTCCATCTTTGTCAATTCCCGTTGGTAGAGTTATCTCACTACATAAATTTGAGGTCTTCACAGTCAAGCCTGCAAGCTTATGATGTTGTGGAATTTGTCTGTTAACAGTATCAATAAATATAATATATGGCTCTCCTGTTTCTATTCTTGCCGTAAGTAGTCTTATCCATAAATTTCTTGCAGATACAGTTGCTTGAACTGCTCCATCTTTTGGACTTTTAAGTCCCCATTGTTCATCTAATTCAACAGCTCTCATGAAGGCATCTGAAACTAAAACACCGTGGTGTAAATTTAAAGACTTTCTATTCGGATCTCCTCCAGTTGGTCTTCTCATCTCAATAAACTCTTCAATTTCTGGATGATCTATTGGTATATAACAGGCAGCTGAACCTCTTCTTAATGAGCCTTGGCTAATTGCCATTGTTAAAGAGTCCATTACCTTAATAAATGGAATTATACCTGAAGTTTTACCAACTCTTCCTATCTTTTCGCCAATTGATCTAAGGTTTCCCCAGTAACTTCCAATACCCCCACCTCTAGCTGCAAGCCAGACATTCTCACTCCATAGATCAAGAATACCATTAAGGCTATCGCTAGCTTCATTTAAAAAACAAGATATCGGTAATCCTCTTGTTGTTCCGCCATTTGATAAAACTGGTGTTGCTGGCATAAACCAAAGGTTACTAATATAATTATATAATCTTTGAGCATGTAGATTGTCATCAGCGTAGTGACTTGCAACTCTAGCAAATAAATCTTGAAAAGACTCGTTTGCTCCAAGATATCTATCTGTAAGAGTAGCTTTACCGAAGTCAGTTAAATTATCATCTCTACTTCTATCAATTTTAATTGTTATGCCTTTTGAATTTTGAAATAGTTCTGTTTCACTATTAAGAGAAAATAAATCTAATCTTTTATCTTTAGAGTCTTGATTCACTTCTGGTGTATAATCAGAGACAGCTTTCCTGATAGCTTGTGATAAAATCTTATTCATTTAGCTCCTTTTTTGTATTATACTTAATTTAGTAAAACAACTAGATGTTGTATGATGGTTTGGTAATTACACTATATAACCAACAAATCAAT
>JACWDO010000050.1 GCA_014654115.1 Pelagibacterales bacterium SAG-MED17
TCAAACGTCTGATTCAGTCAGTAATAGTGATGCTAGTTGTATCATTTGTTTCGTTTTCTTTATTTAACTTTGTAGGTGATCCAATTAATAATATGGTTGGTGAAGAAACTTCTGATGAAGAAAGAGCAGAATTAAGAGAAACTCTAGGATTGACTGATCCAATACACATACAATTTTCAAGGTTTGTAGTTAATGCTTCTAAAGGAGAATTTGGAATTTCATATCAGTTAAGAAGACCAGTTTCAGAATTGATTATTGAAAGATTACCAGCAACTATGGAATTAGTTTTAATTTCTGCATTAATTGCATTAGTTTCAGGTACATTATTAGGAGTATACACAGGTATTAATAGAAAAGGTTTTTTGAGTGACTTTATATTGGCAGTATCACTCTTAGGAGTATCTCTCCCAACTTTTGTAATTGGTATACTTTTTATTTATCTATTTGCAGTAATACTAGGTGTACTTCCATCCTTTGGAAGAGGAGAGGTGATTGACCTAGGCTTTTGGACTACTGGACTTTTAACAGTTTCAGGATTGAAAGCAATTATACTTCCATCTGTAACACTAAGTCTTTTTCAAATGACTTATATAATTAGATTAGTAAGAGCTGAGATGATGGAAATATTACAAACTGACTATATTAAATTTGCTAGAGCTCGAGGCATAAGCGAAAAAAGTATTAACTATAAACATGCATTAAAAAATGGATTAATCCCCGTCATAACTATTGCAGGAATAAATATAGGTACATTAGTTGCTTTCTCAATAATTACTGAAACTGTTTTTCAATGGCCTGGCATGGGCTTTTTATTTATTCAGGCGGTTCAATTTGTGGATATACCAATTATGTCAGCTTATTTAGTATTTATAGCTTTTGTATTTGTGATGATAAATTTCATTGTAGATATTCTATATTATTTCATTGATCCTAGAATTCGAGTTAAAGGAGATGCTACAAGTGGATAATAAAACACTAAATTCTTGGGAAAGACTAAAAGATAGCGATATTTACTTTAGCTTTATTAAATCTCCAACTGCAATTGTATCATCAGTAATATTATTAATAATTTTCTTTTGTTCTTTTTTTGTTGAATTTGTTACTCCTCATAACCCATTTGACCCAGCATCATTATCTTTAATGGAAGCTTTTACCCCTCCTTCTTGGACTGAGGATGGTATGGCAAAATTTATCTTAGGTACAGATGGACAAGGAAGAGATATGCTTTCAACAATATTATACGGTTCAAGAATTTCTCTAATAGTTGGATTTTCAGCAATTATTTTTAGTCTAATTTTAGGTGTCTCCCTAGGTTTAACAGCAGGTTACTTTGGTGGAAAATATGAAATGATAGTAATGAGATTAACAGATGTCCAGTTAACTGTGCCTAGTATATTAATGGCTTTATTGGTTGATGGAATTGCTAGAGGTATCATT
>JACWDO010000051.1 GCA_014654115.1 Pelagibacterales bacterium SAG-MED17
ATAAAGATTTTTCTGATGGTTCAATAATAGATATCGTTAAGTTAGATTTTAAACTTTTTAATCTTGTAGCAACTGATATTCCGGCGCATCCGCCACCGATTATCAAAATATTTGAGTGATTTGAGTTATTCATACTAAAAAAGTAACACTAATAAACCCTATAAGATACACGTCTTATAAGTTGTTTTCTTAAATTTAAATATCGTTGATAAACCTCATCAATAACTTATAATAGTTCTAAATAATTAAAGGAGAGTTAAACATGTTAAAAATAAATAGTATGTGCCCTGATTTTCAATGCAAAACGACTGAAGGAGATATTTCTTTTCACGAGTGGCTTGGAGATAGTTGGGGAGTGTTATTTTCTCACCCAAAAGATTTTACACCCGTTTGTACTACAGAACTAGGTTCTTTAGGACAAATGAAAGCGGAATTTGATGCAAGAAATGTAAAAGTAATTGGATTAAGTGTAGATGGGGTTGAAGATCACAAAAAATGGTTAGAAGATATTAAAGATGTATCTGGCACTAAGCCTGATTATCCAATCATAGCTGATGAAGATTTAAAAGTTGCAAAACTTTTTAATATGTTAGAAGCAGATGCAGGATCTACATCAATGGGACGAACTGCAGTAGACAATGAAACTGTAAGAACTATTTTTGTTGTAAGACCTGATAAAAGAATAGGTCTTTATCTTACATATCCAATGGCTACAGGCAGAAATTTTCATGAAATTTTAAGAGCCATTGATTCAATGCAACTTACAGCAAAACATAGAGTTGCTACTCCAGCTAACTGGAAAAAAGGTGAAGACGTAGTTATTCTTCCTGCAGTTAAGGACGAAGAAGCTAAAACAATCTATCCTGATGGATGGGAAACAGTTAAACCTTACCTAAGAAAAGTTCCAGATCCTACAAAGTAATAAGGATTTCGAATTAACTTATTATCTCAGTTCTAGTTTAATAATTAGAACTGAGACTAAATTAAATTTTTTTATATTTTTTCATTGAGATATTTGCCAAAAGAAGATTTGGATCAATAAATACCTTAGATTGTTTTATTTTCTTAAAAGATTTGTAAGCAAATATTGCAATTGGTAATTCTGTGCATCCAAGAATTATTTTCTTACACTTTATTTTTATTAAATGATTTACTGCAGGTCTAATTGCTTTTTCAGCTTCCTTAATTTTACCCATTTTAACAAGTTTAATTGATTTATTTACTGAATTTTTTTGTAAATCTTTACTTGGACTTACTAAATTAAAATTTTTATCAAAATATTTATTATAAACTTTAGTGCTTAATGTAGCTTCTGTAGACAAAATACCAATTTTAGAATTTTTTTTGCAATTTTTTTCTGTATCTAAGTAAACCTCTTTAGGCATGCTAAGTATTGGTATCTTAACTTTTTTTTTTA
>JACWDO010000052.1 GCA_014654115.1 Pelagibacterales bacterium SAG-MED17
CAAAAATGGATTTCTTTAGAAGAAAAATTAGAGAACCCAGATCAAATGATAGATTTTCAAACAGAATATACTAAGGAACTTCATGGAATGTCTGACTATCCAAAAATAGATTTTGAACTAATTAGAAAACATTTCAAAGAATGGGAGCATGATAAAGTAAATGATATTTCAACATATAGAAATAAATCGTTCTCTTCACCTGTAACTGGGTCTGTCGCACCAGTTCATCATACTCCTTGGGCATCTGCCATGGACGATTCTATGAAAACTTTTTTAAAATAATAGAATAATTGTTATAATAAAGTTCTATCAACGGCTAATTTCCAACCATTCAATAATTTATTTCTTAATTTCTTATTTATATTGGGTGTAAAAATTTTTTCTTTTTTCCATTTTCTCTTAATTTGATCTAAAGATTTAAACACCCCAATTTGATATCCAGCAAAATAAGCAACACCAAGAGCTGTAGTTTCCAATACTTTTGGTCGTTCAGTATTTATATTTATAATGTTTGCTAAAAATTGTGAAAACCAGTTGTTTTCAACCATTCCGCCATCAATTTTTATAATATTGGGTTTTAACCCATCCTTTCTCATTGCATTGAATAAATCATAGCTTTGATATGCTACAGACTCTAGTATAGCTCTAACTAATATTTTCCAGTCACTATCTCTTGTTAAACCTGTTATTAAACCTCTTGCATCAGGTCTCCAATAAGGAGCTCCCATTCCACTAAACGCTGGCACAATATACACATCATCATTACTTTTTTTTGATTGAGCAATTCTCTCAGTATCATAAGCATTATTAACTAATTTCAACTTATCTCTTAACCATTGTACACCTGCACCTGCTATAAAAATTGAGCCCTCAAGCGCATAGGTATTTTTTCCATTAAGTCTGTAACAAATAGTCGTTAATAATTTATTTCTAGAATAAATTTTTTTAAAACCAGTATTCATTATCACAAAAGCACCAGTACCATATGTGCTTTTGACCGAACCTTTTTCAAAGCAAGACTGCCCTACTGCTGCAGCTTGCTGGTCCCCTAAAACTGCCGATATTGGTATTTCAGTTCCAACAATTTTCTTATTTGTGGAGCCAAAATTATCAGCTGAATTTTTTACTTCTGGCAAAATATTTTTAGAAATTTTTAGTTTTTTTAAAATTTCATCGTCCCATTTATTACTATTAATATTAAATAACATTGTTCTACTAGCATTAGTGGCCTCTGTTAAATGATGTTTTCCATCAGTAAGTTTCCAAATTAAGAAGGTGTCAACAGTTCCAAATAATAAGTTATTTGATTTTAAAAGTTTCTTGGCATTTTTTACATTTTCTAATATCCATTTAATTTTAGTGGCGGAAAAATATGGGTCAATAAATA
>JACWDO010000053.1 GCA_014654115.1 Pelagibacterales bacterium SAG-MED17
TTTTTGGGCATCTAGAAATTATACTTTTTCTTACCATATAAACAATATGGACAAAGAAGAATTAAAAGAAAAAATCGACAAAAATACTCCTGGGGAAGATGAGTTAAACACTCAAACAACTGATAATGATATAACAGATCAAAAAAGTGAAGATAAAGATTTAGATCCAGAGAAAAAAGAAGACGAAAAACAAACTCCAGAACAAGAGTTAGAAACACTCAAAGATAAGTTAGCAAGAACATTTGCCGAGATGGAGAATCAGAGACGAAGGTTTGAAAAAGAAAGAGAAGACGCTTATGAATATGGTGGATATTCTTTTGCTAAAGAGGCATTAAACTTATTAGATAATCTTGAGAGATCAAAGGTTGCATTGGAGAATGATGAAAAATTAAAAGACTCAGATGCACTTAAAAAAATCGTAGAGCATTTAGATATTATAAATAATGATATGCTTTCAATATTCAAAAAAAATAATATTGAGCCAATAAAGTCAATTAATGAAAAACTTGATCCAAATCTTCATCAAGCAATGATGGAAGTTGAGGATGAAACAAAAGAACCTGGAACAATCGTTCAAGAAATCCAAAAAGGATTTATGATGAAAGACAGGTTATTGAGACCATCTTTGGTTGGTGTTTCAAAGAAAAAAGCAAAGGAAGTGCAAGAAGAAGGCCAAAAAGATGAAAAAAACCAATAAAAACAAAGAAAATTTAAATTTTATAGACGGTTGTAGTCTAATAATTAGCACTTATATGTCGGAAAGGTATTAAATTATGAGCAAAGTAATAGGAATAGATTTAGGGACAACAAACTCTTGTGTAGCAGTAATGGAAGGAACGCAGGCCAAAGTTCTAGAAAATGCTGAAGGAGCAAGGACGACTCCATCAGTAGTTGCATTTTCAGATAATGATGAAAAATTGATTGGTCAACCCGCTAAAAGACAAGCAGTAACAAATCCTGAAAATACAATATTTGCAGTTAAGAGATTAATTGGAAGAAATTTTGATGATCCTTCTGTTAAAAAAGATGTTGAGACTGCACCATTTAAAATAGTTAACTCTGATAAAGGAGATGCTTGGATTGAAGCAAAAGGTAATAAATATTCCCCATCTCAAATTTCTGCTTTTACGCTCCAAAAAATGAAAGAGACCGCTGAAAAATATTTAGGCCAGGAAGTTTCTCAAGCTGTAATTACCGTTCCAGCTTATTTCAACGATGCTCAAAGACAAGCAACTAAAGATGCGGGTAAAATTGCAGGACTAGAAGTTTTAAGAATTATTAATGAACCAACAGCGGCAGCACTTGCTTACGGTTTAGATAAAAAAACAAACAATAAAATTGCAGTTTATGATTTAGGTGGTGGTACTTTTGATGTTTCAATACTT
>JACWDO010000054.1 GCA_014654115.1 Pelagibacterales bacterium SAG-MED17
ATTTAATAATTTTATACTGTTTACTGATAATTGAATTCCATAACCTTCATGAAAATTAAAATTATCTTTTTTCTCAAATATTTTATATTCAAAATCTTTTTGATTATTTAAAAGATTTGCAAAATATAAGCCCGATATTCCTCCGCCAATAATTGCAACCTTTTTCATTAATTTATTTGATACTATTAAGTATTTTCTTTGTAAACGAAGGTAAAGTCCAATTACTTAAATCTTTAAAATTTACAAAAAATCCATCTCTCTTATCTGGTAAATTATTTTTCATCTTAATTGCAATTCTCATGTGCATATTTGACATTTTTATATTAATTCTTTTTCCTAAGTGTTTTTTAAATTTTATCTTAGGTATCTCATTCATAGGAAATATAGGCATACCTTTTAAAAAGTTAAATTTTCTGTTTTTTAAAAGAAAGTAATTATTCTGCTTATTTTGAAAAATATTTGCTTCAAAAAACTTTTGTTTATTAAATTTATTTATTTTTACAATTTCAAAGTCATTTTTTTTAAAGGATTTGCAATTTGTTGAGATGGGACACTGATAACAAAGTGGATTATATGGTTTACAGATTAATGCACCTATTTCCATTATAGCTTGTGCATAATCACTAGCTCTAATTGTTTCTTCAAAAAAAGTTTTTTTTTGGTGTAAATTTTCTTTAGAAATTTCTTTTTCTTTTTTTAAATAAAATATTCTTTTTAAAACTCTTTCTACATTTCCATCTAAAGGAATTATTTTTTTATTGAATGCAATTGCCATAATTGCTTTAGATGTGTAATCCCCTATTCCAGGTAGTGATTTTAAATCGTCCTCATTTTTTGGAAGCTGGCCCTTAAATTCATTTATAATTTGTTTTGCTGATTTTTTAAGATTTCTTGCTCTTGAGTAATATCCTAATCCTTCCCAACATTTCATCAATTTAGCATCTCTTACTCTTGATAAACTTTTTAAATCTGGGATTTTGGAAATAAAATTTTCAAAATATGGTATTACAGTTTTGACTTGGGTTTGCTGCAACATAAATTCACTGACTAGAGTAAAATATTCTTTTTGAGTTCTAGATACTTTCTTTCGCCAAGGAAGATCTCTTTTATTATTATCGTACCAATTTAAAATTTTATTTGGTATGTTTTGACTTGTCATATGAATTTTAAATATAATACTAAGCAGAGAACTAAATCTGTTCAAGGACTAAGATCTTTTAAAGATACTTTGCCTCAAGAAGCAAAAAGAATATTGAATAAAAAGGGTCAAATTTATTCAAATACTTTAGAAAATTGGAAATTTCTTGTTGGTAAAGAATTATTTAATGTTTCTTATCCAAGATCATTTAAAAATTCAAAATTAAATGGAAGC
>JACWDO010000055.1 GCA_014654115.1 Pelagibacterales bacterium SAG-MED17
TAATTAATTTTTCTTTCACAGAGTCCATTATAGAAAGCATGGGAAGTTTTTTACCTGCATTTACAATTGCAGCTTTAGCGCCTCTTTTTTGATGAGCAATATCAAGCAAATTGAACGGGCAAACTGTTGATTTATCTGAAAGCATCTGGATTTATATATACTAAATTAATAAAAAAACTAATATAGTATTATTGATATAAGGATAAATAGTGGAAGTAGTTACTAAAATAGCTCCGATCGCTCTAGCTCTTATAATGTTAGGTCTTGGATTAGGATTGAAGGGACGTGACTTTTTAAGAGTAATAAATAATCCAAAAGATTTTATAGTTGGTTTTGTTTGCCAATTGTTACTATTACCAATTGTTGCATATATTATTGTGCTAATATTAGATCTTCCAATTGAAATTGCAGTAGGGGTTATGATTATTGCTGCAGCACCTGGAGGCGTAACTTCAAATGTAATGACAAAATTTGCAAATGGAGATGTTGCGTTGTCTGTCTCATTAACAGCTGTAATAAGTTTGATTAGCATTATTTCAGTACCTTTCATTATTTTTAAATCAGCTGATTTATTAGGAGTTACCAATATTTCTTCTGACATTACTATGACTGGCATTGCATTAAAAATGGCTTTGGTTGTTACAGTGCCTGTAGTTTTAGGAATGATTATTAGAAAATTTGCAGAAAATTTTGTTTCATCAAATATTTCTATAATCGAGAAGATTACATTTATTTTATTTGTAATTGTTTTTGCAGCGATATTAATTGAAGAAAAAGATAATATTTTGGATTATTTCAAACAAGCAGGTGTAGCGGTCCTTATTCTCAACATTGTTATGATGACACTGGCATATTATGCAGCCAAGTTTTTTGCGACTGGTATAAAGCAAAGAAAATGTATTTCAATTGAGTGTGGTCTTCAAAATGGAACGTTAGCAATATTTGTGGCTACACAAATATTTAGCGATATTACCTACATTATTCCAACAGCAGCATATGCACTTATAATGTACATAACGGGATTTATTTTAATTTTTATTCTAAGAAGGCTTAATTAGTATCGATTTGTTCAAATATCTTCGAAATTAAATAAGATAAAGACAGGAAGTTTTGCTGTTGTAATTTCAATGTATCTTTTAAAGCTTTACCTTGCATATTAATTGAAAATTGTTTTTTTTTATTAACAATTATATAATCATTTTTTAATAAGTAAGTTAATTTTCTAACTACTGTTGGTCTAGGAATATGAGTTATTTCTGAAATTGACATTGTATTAACTCCAATATCTTTATTTTTTAGGAAATTTTTATTCCATTCTACAAAATCTAAATTTTTCCCTTCAAACTTACTAGAGGCGTCACTTG
>JACWDO010000056.1 GCA_014654115.1 Pelagibacterales bacterium SAG-MED17
TATTTTTTTTTGGCGAACTTTCTCTTTGATATCACCTACAACTTTTGGATCTAGGTAAAGCAAACCAGATAATCTTCTCATTAGGTTTGTTTCATACATATCAGCATCTTCATCGGAGTATATAATATCCCATAAGGCCTCTATTATGATTTTTTTGTCTTCCTCGTTAATATTTTTAACCTCTCTAGTAAAATCAAGTATTTGATTTGAGTCTTTTTCTTTTTCTTCAGCATCCTGCATTATTTTATCGATTTCTAATGCTTCAGCTCCCATTTCAATAATTGCATCTTTAATAATTTTTTTTTCTTTACTTGTATAGTTTTCATCAATTTTAGCTGAATGAATTAATAAACAAGCAACTGCCATGATTGATGGATGATTATTTTCTTTTTCATTTTCTTCTTTTTTAAAAATATTAAACATTATTTCAAGTTAAGTTGAGAGAGAACATTAAATGGATTATCATTATTACTCTTATAAGTATCTTTTTTAATTATTTTTCTCAATGGAATATATTTTAAATAAAGATTGTTGTCTTTTTCATAAGTTTTGTAATTCATTTTTTTTATTAATTTCACAAAATTTTCTTTATTACAACCTAACAAATTCAGCATTTCAGGAATTAATTTAATCTCTTTAATCTTATCTTCTGATTTAGTATTAAATATCATTAGAAATAACCTTTCTAAAATATCTATTCTAACATATAAATTTTCAAATTTTTCAAAACCGCATAACAGCATTAAATTTTTATTTAGTGATTTTTTTTCCTCTAAAAAGTTTAATCCAAAAGTTGGAGGTAAAAAATCAAAACTGTTCTCATTAAAGTTTTTCCATAAAAGAATTCTTAATGATACTGAACTTGGTTTAAATAATTTAAATAAAAAAACATGATACCTGCCAAATTTCACTCCTAAGTTTCTCAATTTTTTTCTTTCATCTTGATTAAGTTTTTTTAAATAATTTAAAACCTCATCTCTTTTAACTACCCCATTATTTTCATAAAGATGATATGCTAAAGCTCTAATTTCTGAATTATTATCCTTAACATTTTTTAAATCTATTAGACTTTTTAACTCTGTTTCAATTTTATCGTTTATCCAGTTCTGCAAATACGTATTTAGTCTTGATTTTTCCCTATTCTCAACCATTTCATCTATAATTAATTGAATTTGAGGATTGAGATAATCTGAACCTGGAATTAATTTAGCTATTTGATTGTTATTCCAATAAATTTTAAAATCATTTTTAAGTTCAATTAAACCAGTATCAATTATTTGTGTTATTCTTTTAATAATTTCGGGAACAACGTTTTGTCTTGCAGCTTTTTTTAATGATTTTACATCTGCATCTAATGT
>JACWDO010000057.1 GCA_014654115.1 Pelagibacterales bacterium SAG-MED17
TTATCACCAGTATTTCCAGATCTTAATTTATCTGCTGCTTGGTCCATACCTAAAAAGATTGTACGCATTTGAGCAGTACTCACTACTTCATGATCTGCAGAATTTCCAATTCTAGCTAAGTCTTGAACTGGAGCATCAGTTACTAAATCAACTTCACCAGATAATAATGCTGCAACTCTTGTAGCTGAGTTTTTAATTGGTAATAAGTGTATTTCAGAAACACTATTATCTTTCATTGAACCCCACCAATTACTATTTCTCTCAAATACTGTCTTAGTATTTGGCTCTCTTAGAGTAATTTTGAATGGTCCAGTTCCCATAGCGTTAGTTGCTGAGAATGTTTCTTCTCCACCATCCCAGTTTTGTGAAACTGTCGCTCCAAAATCAATAGACCATTTTTTAGACATTATAAATATATTTGATAACTGGTTTAAAAGAATTGGATTTGGTTTACTTGTACTCACTTGAACAGTGTAGTTATCAATTTCTTTTACATCAGAAATTGTACTTATGTATTCTTTAAAATCTGATGTAGGTTGTTTTGCTCTCAATATACTAAACACAACATCTTTTGCTGTCATGTCAGTACCATCAGAAAATTTTACATCTTTTCTTAAATTGAATACCCAAGTATTTGGATCTGTTGTTTTCCAATCAGTTGCAAGTTGAGGTTCAATACTCATATCTAAACCTCTTGTTACAAGTGCTTCATAGATCTGTCTTGAAACTTGTGTTGTTGGACCTTCATTTTGGGCATGAGGATCCAAAGTTAAACTATCTCCTTGCATAGACCATTTAATTGTTTTTGCGAAAGAATGTGTAGATACAAAAACAAAAAGAATTGCAAAGAAAATTTTAATAAAATTTTTAAATTTCATTTTTCCTCCTAATTATTACAAGTAAAATTAAACCTGATTAATAGGCTAACTACAAGAGTAAAATAGTAAATTTAATTATTGAGAATGATCTCGTTTTTGAACTTAGTATATAAAATTTTTGAATAATTATTCATATTTTTCATATTTTCTTTGGCTTCTTTGTCAAATTTTTCAAGAGCACCTTGTCCTAATTGATTTTCTAGTGCTGATTTATACTCAGGTACGCATCCCCAATCATTTACAGTTGTATCTTTAATCTCTATGTGGAATTGAATACCATAAGCACTATTTTTATATTTAAATATTTGATATTTTGTTTCTTTTGATGAAGCTATTAAAGTGACGTCGTTGTTGTTTTCCAAACCTTGGACTTCATAAGAGTGCCACTGTAATGATGTAATTATTTCTGGAAAATCTGCAAATAGTATATCTTTCTTTTTTTTCGTCCAAAAAATTTACATCCAACATTCCAA
>JACWDO010000058.1 GCA_014654115.1 Pelagibacterales bacterium SAG-MED17
CAAGAATCAAAAATAAAACTAATATTTTAATGATACATGGTGAAAATGATCCAATTGTGCCGCCAAATAATTTACTAGAGGCTGAGGATTTTTTTATTAGAAATAAAATTAAAATTGAAACTTTAATGATTAAAAATTGTGATCACCATATACCTATGGAAGCATCAAGTGCGGCATTAAACTTTATTAAAAAAAAATTAATTAGTTAATAAATATTTAATATAATATTAGATGTATTGATAAAAAATATATTTAATGTATGTTTTAAGAATGATTGAGTTGTCTGATCAAAGTATTTCTTTAGAAAAATGTCCTGCATTGGTTTTGAATGCAGATTATAGACCCTTAAGTTATTATCCACTTTCATTGTGGAGTTGGCAAGATTCAATTAAGTCTGTTTTCTTAGATAGAGTTTCGATTGTAAGTTATTATGATAGACAAATCAGAAGCCCTTCTTTTAGCATGAAACTTCCAAGTGTAATTGCTCTCAAATCATATATAAGACCACAATCTAATCCCAACTTCACTCGATTTAATGTATTTTTAAGAGATAAGTTTAGCTGCCAATATTGTGGTAGCAAAAATGAATTAACGTTTGATCACTTACTCCCAAGATCCAAAGGTGGAAAAACTAATTGGGATAATGTTGTGACAGCTTGTTCGTCCTGTAATGTTAAAAAAGGAGGAAGACTCATAAAGAATTCAGGTATGACATTAAACCAATGGCCTTTTCAACCTACCACAGAGGACCTTCATAAAAATGGTAAGAATTTTCCACCAAACTTTTTACATAAAAGTTGGATGGACTATTTGTATTGGGATGTTGAACTTGAACCGTAACTAAATTTTTTCAGAAATTTTTATAGCAACCTTAGAACCAGTTTTAATTACCTTATCCATAATCGAATAAAGACCTTTTTTTGTAGCCCCTTCCTCGTAGGCTATATCTTTATGGTCCAATTCATCTTGTCTAAATTTTATAATCTTTTCTTTTAAATCCTTTTCATCCATCTCTATTTCATCAATTTGGCTCTTGTAATGCTCATCAATTACCTCTTCAACAGAGGCTGTACATAACATTGCAGCTTTTTTTCCAAGTATTGTTGAACCAAATCCAAGACTTAACCCAAGCAAATCCCATAGTGGTAGTAATTTAGTTGGTTTTATATTTCTTTTTTCTATTTCATCTTCAAAAAAATTTGAGTGTTCCTCCTCATGTTTTTTCATTTCACTGATTTTTTCTTTTAAATCGTCATTTTTTATCAAGGTATTTAAAGCAAGCAGTTGACCCTCATAAATT
>JACWDO010000059.1 GCA_014654115.1 Pelagibacterales bacterium SAG-MED17
TAACTTTGATGCAACAAACAAAATTTCCATTGTGTTAGTTTTTGAATTTCTATTAATAACTTGGTGAAATACTGAATAATCATTAAGATTATCTGTCAGTTGAACAAGATTTTCCCATAAGGAATCTGTATCAATAGCCTTTTGCAATTCTTCATCTTGCATTAATGGGCTAGTTACAACTTTTATAATTGCACTTGTAACAGGAATTGACATCGCAATATTTTTGGAAGTTATTTTTGCATTTGCAAGAGCGAGTGATATCTCTTCTGCAATATAATCTTTGTTCTCTAAAACATTATCTGAAATTTTTTCTTGATCAAGAAGTCTGTATGAAAATTTATCTAGTATCCATTTTTCATCTTTATCTTGTGATACTTGTGAAACTTTTATAGAGTCCTTTGTTATATCTAATCCAGCAATTTCTTCTCCTGCTACACTTAATTTTGATACTTTGGATTTAAAAATATTTTTTAAAGAAAAACCTTTTTTCTTAGTTTTATTTTGATTATTAGGATTTATATTTTCTTCGTTAGAATTGTTTTTTTTCTTACTAAATTTAAAACTTTTAAGTTTTTCTAACATGCTGGATGTTAATCCTTTTTGAATTTGATTGTCACTTTCTAATTTAGGTTGAGAAATTTGCTGGTTTTTTTCCTCTTGATCAGAAAAAAGCTTAACTCCTTCATCATTTTCAATTTTTTTAAGATTTTCAGTGGTTTTTTTAATATTTTCCTCTTTTTCCTTAATTTCTCTTATTTTATCATCGTACCATTTGTCCAAAACTGGTATAGCATCATCTAGTTCCGGGGTGCCAGACGAGTAGACCAACTGTTTTCCATGGATATAAGCTCTTCCCACCCAATTTCTTGACTTAAGCTCCCCTTTGTACTTGTCTTGCCGAACATATACGTGCAACCTGCCATCTTTTCGATGAATAACCTTGTGATTGTCATTAAATTGATCCTTAGGATTTAAATTAGTATCATTAATATCACTTTTTTTTCCATCCTCAGATTTTTGATTGTCTTGATTATCTGAAAAAAACTTTATTTTGTCATTCATAACACAATAAGTATAAATTTATAACACAATAAGTATAAATTTATAACACAATTTTAATAATTATAACAACTTTTTATTTGTGTTAGAATTATATTTTATTGTGTTAGAGTGGAATTAAGTTAGTAATTTTGAATCCATTTTTCTATTTGAACTTCATTTCCAGTATCTTTTGCCTTTGATTTTCCAGTAATTAGGTTATCTTTTGAAGTAAATCCAGAATTTCCAATGTTTTT
>JACWDO010000006.1 GCA_014654115.1 Pelagibacterales bacterium SAG-MED17
AAGGGGAGATTTAAATATAATTAAGTTAAAAGAAAAAAAAATTAACCTAATTGATGAAAGTTATAATTCTAACCCTTTATCTCTTCAATTTGCCTTAAATAAATTAAATAACTTAAATACTAAATCTAAAAGAAAATTAATTCTTTTAGGGGATATGTTGGAACTGGGCAAATATTCCAAAAAACTCCACAGAGAGGCAGCTCAGTATATTAATGATGCAAAAATTGACAAAGTTTATGTATATGGCAAGGACGTTATTGAAACATTTAACAAAATTAAACCACAAAAAAGAGGAAAAATATTAAATTCAAAAAAAGATATCTTAAACTTTATGATAAGTGATATTAAGAATGGTGAATATTTAATGATTAAAGGTTCCAACTCCACAGGTCTAAATAAATTAAGTCAAAGCTTAAAAGTAGGCAATATAAATGCTTTTTAGTCTATTTTCTAACTTAGTCGAAATTTTTAGTTTTCTTAATGTCTTTAAATATTTAACTGTAAGAACTGGTCTATCAATGTTCACATCAATGACAGTAGTTTTTTTAGTTGGAGGACCACTTATCAATTATTTTTCTTCACGTCAGATTCATGACCCAATTAGAGAAGATGGACCTAGTGAGCATATAGTTAAAAAAATAGGAACCCCTACCATGGGAGGTTTAATGATTTTGCTAGGCATTTTCTCAGGTGTTATTCTGTGGGGGGATTTTTCAAATCCTTATAATTGGTTCTTACTTTATATAGTAGGATCTTTTGGATTACTCGGAGCTTATGATGACTATCGAAAAATAAAAAAAAATAATTCAAATGGCATAAGTTCTAAAACAAAGATTTCAATTCAAATTATTTTAGCATTGGTTGGAATTTTTATACTTTATTATTATAGTGGGTCTAATGAACTTCGAAACCTATATTTCCCATTTTTTAAAAACGTAATAATTAATTTAGGGTGGTTTTTCATTCCATTTTATCTATTTGTTATTGTGGGGTCATCTAATGCAGTTAACTTGACAGATGGACTAGATGGCTTAGCTACAGTGCCAGTAATATTAGTTGCAGCATGTTTTGCTTTTATTAGTTATGTAACAGGAAATATAGTTTTTTCAGGATATTTACAAATTACATATATTGAGGGTGTAGGAGAAGCATCAATTTTTTGTGGAGCAATAATAGGATCTTGTTTAGGTTTCTTATGGTTTAATGCCCCACCAGCCAAGATATTTATGGGTGACACGGGTTCCTTAGCTTTAGGAGGATCATTGGGGGCAGTTGGTATTATTACTAAACATGAAATTGTTCTTGCAATTACGGGAGGACTGTTTGTTTTAGAAGCTGTTTCGGTAATTGCTCAAGTGATCTCATTCAAACTTACTGGCAAAAGGATATTTAAAATGGCACCGATTCACCATCATTTTGAAAAAAAAGGATGGCCAGAGTCTACTGTGGTTATTAGATTTTGGATTATATCAATTATCTTAGCGATGATAGGACTAGCAACACTAAAATTAAGATAATGAATGAAAAACAAATTTATTTTAAAAATAGAAAAATTTTAATTTATGGTTTTGGCAAATCTGGTATTGCTTGTTTTAATTTTTTAAAAAAAAATAATATCTGCACAATTTGTGATGATAATAAAAAAAATATCCCAGTTAAGTTTAAAAAAAATTTGATAAATATTAGTAAATTATCATCTATAAACTTTGATTTTATTGTTTTAAGTCCAGGGATAGATATCAAGAAATGTAAAATTTCCAGCTATTTGAGAAAAAATAGGTCAAAAATTATTACTGAACTTGATATATTTGCAATTAGTTATCCAAATATAAATAAAATCACAATTACAGGAACAAATGGTAAATCTACTACTTCGAAACTGCTCTACGAAGTTCTTAAAAATAGTAAAAAGGACGTCAGATTAACTGGTAATATTGGATACCCAATATTAATGGAAAAAAAAATTAAAAATAATACAATCTTTGTAATTGAGGCATCTTCTTATCAACTTGATTATAGCAAATACTTTAGGTCTAAGTATTCAATTATACTTAATTTAAATCCAGATCACTTAGAAAGGCATGGATCTTTCAAAAATTATGCTGAAGCCAAATTTAAAATAGTGAAATCTCAAAATCAAAACGACTATTCTTTTATAGATAGTGAGAATAATTTTCTAAATAAATTACTTAAAAATAACCAAATTAAATCGAAATTAATAAAAATTGATTATTTAAAAAATAAAAAATACTTAAGACAAATAGATAATATTTACTTCAATAATTCTAGTAACAAAAAAAATCTCAGCTTTGTTTTAAGTATAGCTAAAGTATTAAAACTAAACATAAAAACAGTAATAAATACTGCAAATAAATTTAAAGGGTTGGATTATAGACAACAAATAATTTATAAATCAAAAAAATTATTAATCATTAACGATTCAAAATCTACTAGTTTCTCGTCAACAGTTCCATTACTTGAAAGTTATAAAAATATCTATTGGATATTGGGAGGACTTGCTAAAAAGGGAGACAAACTCATATTAAAAAGAAAATATATTTCAAATATTAGAGCTTTTGTCTATGGAAAAGATAGAAATTTTTTTATTAAATCACTTCCAAACCAAATTTCTTATAAGTCCTCATCAACACTTAAAGACGTTATGACAAATTTAAATAATAATATTAAAAACGATTATGCTAAAAAAGTAGTTCTTTTTAGTCCTTGTGCTGCATCTTTTGATCAATTCAAAAACTTTGAAGAAAGGGGAAAGTTTTTTAATAAAATTATAAGAGTTATGCTTAAAAAAATTAAAATATGAATAAATATTTAGATACTTTTTATGACTGGTGGAAAAATATAGATAAATTTTTATTATTCTTAATTTTAGGTTTATTTTTATTAGGTCTTTTCTTTTCACTAGTTTCAACTTCTCTCATAGCCTCGGACAAATTAGATACAAAATCATATTATTTTTTTTTTAAACATTCTGTTTATATAGCTTTAGCAATTGCGATTTTAATTATATTCTCTTTTTTGAATCAAAAAATTTTAACAAAACTTTCTCTCATTTTATTCTTATTTGCATTTCTAAGTTTGCTATTAGTTCCTTTTCTAGGGATTGAGGTAAAAGGATCAAAAAGATGGCTAGATTTGATATTTTTACCTAGATTTCAGCCCGTTGAGATAGTTAAACCCTTTTTTATAGTATCATTGTCATTAATGTTAACAATTCAAAATAGAAGATTATATTTTAAATACTTCTTAAGCACTTTATTAATACTTCCAATATTAATGTTGCTTGCCTATCAACCTGATATTGGTCAAACTCTTTTGATATCAATGGTTTGGTTAGCTTTAATATTTATATCTGGAATTAATATCTTTATTTTTTTTATATTCTTTATTTTTGTTGGTTCAACTGTAGGTTATCTGGTTTTATCTGTTACAAAATTTGAATATATAAAAATTAGACTTTTTGCTTTTTTAGATTCAAATTCTGGGAATAATTATCAAGCTGAAAAAGCAAGTGATGCAATTATTAATGGTGGTTTTTTTGGAAAAGGCATTGGAGAAGGTACTCTAAATTCAAGAGTCCCTGAGGCACATACAGATTATATAGTTTCAGTTATATCAGAGGAGTTTGGTGCAATAATAGTCATTGGAATATTATTTTTATATCTAATCTTTTCTTATAGGGTAATTCAAAAAATTAATTTTGTAAATGAAGATTTATCAAAACTTATTTTAAGTGGGTGTATTTCTTTAATTTTGATACAAACTTTTATTCACGTTGGTGTTAATATAAGAATACTCCCAACTACAGGAATGACTTTACCCTTCCTAAGTTATGGCGGGTCTTCTATTGTTAGTACAGCAATTTTATCAGGATTAATTTTAAATTTAACAAAAAGAAAATTAGATTAAACTAATGAAAAAAATACTTATAACAACGGGTGGTTCAGGTGGACATGTAATACCATCATTATGTATATATGATGCTTTAAAAGATGATTACGAAGTAAAAATTTCTACAGATCTAAGGGGATCAAAATATATTAATAATGAGAATTATAATTATTCATTAATAGATGTACCAAATTTATTCTCAAATTTATTATTGTTTCCATACAATTTAATAAAATTTTGTATATCTGTAATAAAATCTTATCAATTTTTGAAATTAAATAATTTTAATATACTAATAAGTACTGGTGGATATATGTCTCTACCTTTATGTTTAGCTGCAAATTTATTGAATATAAAAATTTATATTTTTGAACCAAATTCTGTTTTAGGAAGAGCAAACAAATTAATGCTCAGTTTTGCTGAAAAAATTATTTGTTATGATAAAAATTTAAAAGGTATTTCTGAAAAACTCTTTAATAAGATTTATTTATTTAAACCATTACTCAGAAAAGAAATCTACAACTATCAAAAAAATAAAAAAACTACAATTACAGAAAAAAAAAAATTATTAATTATTGGAGGAAGCCAGGGTGCAAAGTTTTTTGATGAATTTATTACTAAAATTATAATTAAACTCTCAAAAACACATAAGATCCAAGTTTTACAACAAGTAATTAACCTAAATTCAAAAGAGAGTATTAAAAAATTATATCAAAAAAACGATATAGAGCATGAATTATTTGACTTTGACGATAACTTGTTAGTTAAAGCTGTTAATTATGATCTAGCTATTACGAGATCTGGTGCATCTACAATTTCAGAATTAGGTTATTTGAATATTCCATTTGTGGCAATTCCATTTCCGTATGCTAAAGATAATCATCAATATTACAATGCTGAATATTATGAAAAAAAAAAATCTTGTTGGTTAATTATGCAAAAAGATGTCAATGAAAAAAACTTTAAAGACTTGATGATAAAAATATTTGAAGATCAAAATGAATATTTTTCTAAAAAGAGTAATTTAATTCAACTTACTAAAGAAAATACCTGGGAAAAAAATAAATCTAAACTATTTGAGCTTATAAATGAAAATTGATTTAGGAAAAAATGAACTTATTCATTTTGTTGGTATTGGTGGAATAGGTATGAGTGGTCTAGCATTGATTATGAATGGATTAGGTTACAAAGTTCAAGGTAGTGATATTGCTGATAACCGAAATATTGAAAGATTAAATGAAAAAAAAATAAAAGTATTTTTGAATCATAAAAAAGAGAATATAAAAAAAATAACTGTACTTGTAATTTCCTCAGCAATAAAAAAAAATAACGCAGAATTAGTTGAGGCTATCAAAAAAAATTTACCAGTTTACACAAGAGGAGATATGTTGGGTCATATAGTATCTTTCATGAGAAATGTTGTTGTTACTGGTTCTCATGGAAAAACTACAACAACATCGTTAGTATCAAGTATTTTTACGGCAGGAAAATTGGATCCAACAATAATTAATGGTGGCATATTAAATTCATTTGGTAATTCTGCAAAACTTGGCAAAAGTAACTGGTGCGTAACCGAGTCTGATGAGTCAGATGGTAGTTTTTTAAAAATTCCCTTTACATACTCTATAGCAACAAATCTAGACTCCGAGCACTTAGACTTTTACAAAAATATGAATAATCTTAAAAAAAGTTTTCTAAAATTTATTGAAAAAATACCATCTATAGGCAAAGGTTTTATATGTAATGATGATCAAAATCTTAAAGCAGTTCTTAAAAACGTACAAAATAAAAATTTTTATACATATGGTAAAAATAAAAATTCAAATTTCCAAATAATAAATATTAAGCAAACTACTAATTTTTCTAAATTCGATATTAAAATCAATATACCTAGTAAAAAAAAAATAATTAAAGGTATTAAGCTACCAATGATAGGAATCCACAATATTCAAAATGCAACCGCTGCAGCTTCTCTAGCATTTACAATTGGATTGCCTGAAAAATATATTAAACTTGGACTATATAAATTTAAAGGAGTTCAGAGAAGGTTTTCTCATTTATTCAATCATAACAAGATAAGTTTTTATGATGATTATGCCCATCATCCAACAGAAATAAGCTCAGTTTTAACTGGTGTTAAAAATGTCTATAAAAATAAAGAAATAGTGTGTGTTTTTCAACCTCACAGAATTTCAAGGGTAATAAACTTAAAAAAAGAATTTTCAAAATGTTTTAAATTGGCGGATACAATTTTATTATGTCCAATTTTCACAGCTAACGAAAAACTAAAGCTGAATTTTACATATCATTCCTTTGCAAAATTAATAATAAAAAATTCTAATGTTAGGTTAATACAAGTCGACGATGAATTACAATTACAAAGATTTATAAAGCAGAATGCATTTGGTGAAAAAATTTATATAGGTATGGGTGCAGGGTCCATATCAAACTGGATGAAGAATTTAAAAAATATTTTTTAATGGAAATTGAGGATATAAAAAAGTTAGGATTAAAAATTGATGGAGACATTTTTTTTGACCAGAGTATTAAAAATCTTAATTGGTTTAATATCGGAGGTAAAACTAAAATTTTTTTTAGACCAAACTCTCTTAAGGGATTAATAGAATATCTAAAACTTTATGGTTCAAGAGGTAAAATATTTATTTTAGGAAATGGATCAAATGTTTTATTTGATGATGATACATACCAAGGTACAGTAATTAAGTTAGGCAAAAGTTTCTCAAATATTACTTTATTAGATAATGAAACAATTATTGCTGGAACTGCTGTATCGCAAAAAAAAGTCTCAGAATTTGCGAAGGATAATGGTATTTCTGGATTAGAATTTATGTCATGTATACCGGGATCCATAGGAGGTGGTATTAGAATGAACTCAGGATGTTTTAAGAAAGAATTTAAAGATATTCTTATTTCTATTCAATTAGTTGATTTTAAAGGTTTTGTAAGAAGTATACCTGCAAATAAAATTAATTTTAAATATAGATCAATAGAATTACCTGCTGATTTAATATTTTTAAGCGCTACTTTTAAAGGAAAAGAAAAAGATAGTGCAGAAATAAATAATTATATGAATGAGCTGAATACAACTAAAAATATGGCTCAACCAACCAAAATTAAAACAAGTGGTAGTACTTTTAAAAATCCTATAAATCAAACTGATAAAAAGGTTTGGGAGCTAATTAGATCAAGTGTTCCTAATGAAACAAGTTATGGAGATGCAATTATATCAGAGAAACATGCTAATTTTTTTGTCAATAAAAAAAATGCAAAATCTGTAGATATGAAGTCTTTAATTAATTTTGTAAAAAAGAAAGTCAAAGACCATACAGGTGTAAAGTTAGAATTAGAAATTGTGGTAGTTGAATAATGGATAAAATTTTAATATTAGCAGGAGGATATTCTAATGAAAGACAGATCAGCTTAATAACAGCTAAAAGTGTTATTAAAGAGTTGAAAAAAGCTAAGAAATACAATCTTTTATTAATTGAACCGGATGGAAATTTTGTTAAAAAATTAAGAAAATTTAAGCCAGATTTAGTTTTAAATCTTTTACACGGAAGATATGGAGAGGATGGTTATATCCAATCAATACTTGAATCTGAAAAAGTAAAATACACTCATTCTGGTGTTTTATCATCATCTCTAGCAATCGATAAAGAACTATCAAAAAAAATATTTATTAAAAATCATATTCTAACACCTCCATATTTTAAATTTTCATTTAAAAATAATTTTAATATTAAAACTATAATAAAAAAAATTGATAATAATTTGAAATTCCCTGTGGTGTTAAAGCCTATTAATGAAGGATCTAGTGTAGGAGTATACATTAGTAACAAAAAAAATTTTAATAGAAACTTGATGAAATTGGAGAAATTTAAAGAAGTTTTAATTGAAAAATACATACCTGGAAGAGAGATCCAAGCTGCAATCTTAGGTAATAAAAAACTAGGCATAATAGAGTTAAAGCCCAAAAGAAAGTTTTATGATTATAAAGCTAAGTATAGCGAAAGCGCTAAAACAGAGCATATAATTCCAGTTAATATAAGTTCTAAAAATTACAATAATGTCAACTCTATAGCTATGAAAGCACATAAACTATTAAAATGTAGGGGTGTGTCTAGGTCAGATTTTAGATTCTTTAACAATAAATTTTATCTATTAGAGTTAAATACTCAGCCTGGTATGACATCTTTATCTTTAGTACCTGAAATTGCTAGATATAGAAATATCAGTTTTATGCAACTTGTAGAAGAAATAATGAATGATGCATCCATCAATAAGTAAATATAAATTATACCTTTATTTATTCTTTTTTATTTTTTTAAGCTCAATATTTAATTTTAAATTTGTAGAAAGTTTAAAAGATAAATTTAGTTTAAAGGAAATTACTATAAGTGGAATATCCCAATATGAAAAAAAAATGATAGAAAGTGAGCTTAATAATTTTCGAAATACAAATATTTTTAAATTAAATAAGAATAAGATTTTGGAAACAATTAACAAATTTAATTTTTTGGAAAATATATATATAAATAAAATTATACCATCTACTATCAATATAGATTTGTCTAAAACATCAATCCTTGGAAAGACATTAATAGATGGAGAAATTTTTTTTATAGGTAAAAATGGAAAGCTCATAAATTCTAATCAAATATTTGAAAATAATAAAATCCCAATGGTGTTTGGAAAATTTAAAATGCAAGAATTTTTAAAAATATATAATATTTTAAATAGTCATCACTTAGAAGTAGCTCAAATTGAGAAGTATTATTATTTTAAAAATAGAAGATGGGACTTATTATTTTCTAATGGGATTAAATTAAAGTTACCTTCTAAAAAAATAGAGGATTCAGTAAAAATTTACAAACAGTTATTGGATAATGATAATTTAATAAATATAAAAACTATTGATCTAAGGGTAATTGATCAAATTATATTAACAAATAAAAATGAGTAATTTAGAGACGATAATAGATTGTGGATCTAAAAATATTAGGTTAGGTGTATTTGATCAATCATTAGAAAAAATTTATTCTTCAAATGCTACAATTACTGAATTTGATGAAAATATAGGTTTTAAGAAATCTTTAAATAAATTGATAAGAGATGCTGAAAAAAAATTATCAACACATCTAGTTAATGTGAATCTGCTATATGATACTTCAAAATTTAATTTTATAGATCTTTCAATTAAAAAATCCTTTGATCAGCCTACTTTTATATCTAACCATTATGATAGCCTGATAGAGGAAGCTAATTTTATAGTTTCAGAAAATAATTTTAAGGATCAAGTTATACATATTATTGTAAATAATATTATTACTGATGGTAATAAACAAATTGAAGTTATATCTGAAGATATAAAAATAAAATCTTTAATATTAGAAATAAAGTTTATTTGTTTGAATAAATCTATAGTATCAATTATTTCAAATAAATTCAAAAAAAATAATTTAAATATTACAAATATATATTGCTCAAGTTATGTAAAATCTATTTTCTTTAAAAAAAATTTAGAAATAAAAAATAATCTTATCTTTTTAGATATTGGATTTGAGAGAACTAGTGCCTTATTTTTTAATAATAATAAATTTCAATTTCTAAATTCTGTGGCCATAGGTGGCAATAATATTACCAAAGATATTTCAAAAATTTTAAAACTGAATATTGAATATTCTGAGGATTTGAAAATAGAATTTAATAAAGATGAGAATGAGGTATCTTTTAAAAAAAATTCTTCAAATGATATTAATTTATATAGTGAAATTACAAAAAAAAATATTTCAATTGATTTATTGAAACAAATTATTGAAGCAAGAGTTAATGAAATTATTGAATTAACAATACTTAACAATAATTACTTTAAAAAAATTAATTCTATAGAAAAACAATGTATAGTTTTTATTGGAAATGGATCAAAGCTATTACCAAATATTTATAGTATTAATTCTAAAAAAACATTTTCAGATTTAATTTTTTTTGAAGAAAATGATTCGAAGATTTGTGATGCAGGAATTAACTATCATAGAAGTCACGAAAGCTATCTTACAAAAAATAAAAAAAAGCTTAAAAAAACAGGCTTTTTTGAGAAATTTTTTAACTTATTTTCTAAATAATTGTATTTTCTTGTAACATTACTTGAATATTAAAATTTCCTCAGTTTTTATATATTTTGTTTAATGTCGTTATTATCACAATCTACCATATCAAATAAAATATCATTATCTGGAATAGGAATTCATACAGGTAAAAAAGTAAACCTTAGAATTTTGCCTTCCTCACCCAATTCAGGAATAATATTTAAAAGAGTTGATATCAAAAATAACAACATAGTTATTCCTAATTTTGAAAATGTCTCAGACGCAACTCTTTGCACAACAATATCAAATCAATATGGGGTAAAAGTTTCAACTATTGAGCATCTTATGGCTGCTTTTTTAGGAATGGGAATAGATAATGTAGTTGTTGAACTCGATTCGCAGGAAGTTCCTATACTTGATGGATCTGCTACAGGTTTTGTTAAAATTTTAAAAGAAACTGGATTAAAAAATAGTGATGTCCCAATAAAATTGATTAAAATAAATAATAGTGTCGAAATACACGAAGGAAATAAATTCATCTCTATAGAAAAGTCAAATGCAACTTTAGAAATTGAATTTGAAATAAATTATGAAAATCAGTTAATTAAAAATCAAAAAAATAAAATAAATGTTTTTGAAGATAAATTAGACGATGTATTTAATTCAAGAACTTTTTGTTTATATGAAGACATAGAAAAATTGAAAAAAATAGGTTTAGGAAAAGGTGGATCTTTAGAAAACGCAATAGTTGTTAAAGAAAACGAGATACTAAATGAAGAAGGCTTAAGAAATAAAAATGAGTTTGTAAATCATAAAATCCTTGATTGTATGGGTGATCTTTATCTAGTTGGATATAGAATAATAGGTTCCTTAAAATGTAGACAGGGTGGTCACAACTTAACAAATAAATTATTAAGAAAAGTATTTAGTGATAATGAAAACTATTCTTTACTTGAAATTAAAGGTAAAAATTTACCTCATTCACTAATTAATAATCGCCAATATTTAAAATCTATTGCTTAAAAATTAGAATTTTAAAAATTTTCTGATAAAATTCTCTAATGAAATTTTTAAATTTTATATTATTTCTACTAATCATAAATGTATTAACCTCTTGCTCGGAAAAACAGGAAAAAGTCTCACTAATTAAAGAAGATAATTTAGAAATGCAGATGATAGAAGCTTATAATGAAGGGTTAAAAGAATTTAATAATGGTGATATTTTTTTTGCAGCAAAAAAATTTAATGAGGTAGAACTTCTGTACCCTCAATCAATTTGGGCATCAAGATCAACTTTAATGGCAGCTTACTCGTATTATTCTCAATTATATTTTACAGATGCTATAATTGAACTAGAAAGGTTTTTAGATAAATACAAAAATCATCCAAATACAGATTATGCATATTATTTATTAGCTATTTGTCACTATAATCAAATCGTTGATGAGAAAAAGGATCTTGGTGAAATTGTTAAAGCCAAACAATATTTTATTTTATTAATTAAGGAATATCCCAACACAGATTTTGCTGAAGACGCAAAGTTTAAATTGGAACTCGTAGAAGAAATACTTGCTTCAAAAGAATTATATCTCGCAAACTATTATTTAGAAAGAGAAAAATGGATACCAGCAATGAATAGATATAAAAAAATTGTAAACGAATACAATACTACTATTTTCATTGAGGAGGCATTGTATAGACTAGTAGAATTAAATTACAAACTAGGGCTTATAGATGAAGCAAAAAAATACACTGCTCTTCTTGGATACAATTATCAGTCAAGTGATTGGTATGAGAGATCTTATAACATTTTAAATACTAACTATGAAAAACCTTCTATTAAGAAAGATCTCAATAATCAAAAATCATTGCTCAAAAAATTTAAACAATTACTTCAATAGTAAAATAAATGAAGGAATTAGAAATAAGAAAATACTATAAGAAAAAAATAAATGAACTAAAAAATCATAATAAATTATATTTTGAAAAAAGTTCTCCAAAAATATCTGATGGCCAGTATGATAAAACTAAACAAGAGATTTTAGATTTAGAAAAAAAATATTCTTTTTTAAAAAGTGACTCATCTCCATCTACTACACTTGGTTACACTCCATCAAAAAATTTTGTTAAATCGAAACATAGAGTAAAGATGCTTTCTTTGTCCAATGCATTTGATATTGCTGATTTAAAAAATTTTGAGAAGAAAATATTTAATTATTTAAATGATAAAATTAATGTTGAGTATAGTGTTGAACCAAAAATTGATGGAATTTCAGCATCTTTAACTTACAAAAATGGTTTTTTTGTAACTGGTACATCAAGAGGTGATGGTACTACAGGAGAAGAAATTACTGAAAATTTAAAAACTATAAGTGATATACCTCATAAAATAATAAATAAAGATTTCCCAAAAGATATTGATATTAGGGGTGAGGTTTTTATAAAAAAAAGTGATTTTAATAAATTAAAAAATGATTTTGCTAACCCAAGAAATGCAGCATCAGGTTCCTTAAGACAAAAAAATCCAGCAGAAACAAAAAAAATCCCTCTCAATTTTATTGCTTACACCTATGGCTATTTTGAAATGGATAAAATCAAGAGACAGTCAGATTTTTTAAATTCATTAAAAAAATGGGGTTTCAAAACAAATCAATATAATAAAGTTTTAAAAACTATTGAAGATTTAGAAAATTTTCATAAAAAATTTGAACATGATCGGTTTGATTTAGAATATGATGTTGATGGTTTAGTTTATAAAATCAATAGTCTAGAACTTCAAAAAAGATTGGGCTTTACTGCAAATTCCCCAAGGTGGGCTATTGCTCATAAATTTTCTGCTGATAGCGCATATTCTCAAATAACAGATATAAACATCCAAGTTGGTAGAACTGGTGCATTAACTCCAGTAGCAAGAATAAAACCAGTAAATATAGGAGGAGTAGTGGTGTCTAATGCTACACTTCATAATGAAGATGAAATAATAAGAAAGGATATAAGAATTGGTGATACTGTAAAAGTAGAGAGAGCAGGCGATGTGATACCACATGTTATACTTGTTGATTTAAAAAAAAGAGATAAAAAATCAAAAAAATTTCTTTTCCCTAAGAATTGTCCCTCTTGTGGTTCAGAGACAATTAAAGAGTTCAATAAAATAACAAAAAAATATGATGCAGTAAGACGATGCATTAACGAAGGTTATGACTGTGAAAAAACCTCAATTGAAAAGATTAAACATTTCATATCTAAAGAGGCTCTTAATATTGATGGTTTAGGAAAAAAAGTTGTGGAAAAGTTTTGGGATCTAAAATTAATAAGATTTCCATACGATATTTTTAATCTAGATTACATTCAAATTTCTAAATTAGAGGGATGGGGTGATCTTTCAGTTTCAAATTTAAAATATTCAATAGATAAATCAAAAAAAGTTTCTTTTGATAGATTTCTTTATTCTATAGGTATCAGACATATTGGTATTGAAAATGCTAAACTTTTAGCAGAATATACAAAATCGATAACAAATTTTTTAAATTTTGTAAAAAATGAAAAATTAAACGAATTTTTAAATATAGATGGAATTGGAGAAACTCAAATTAATTCCTTAAAAAAGTTTTTTGAAAATAAGTCTAATTATATAATAATTGAAAAGTTATCTTCGTTGTTAAATATTCAAGATCTAAAAATAAATAAAGATGGTAAATTATTAAATAATACATTTATGTTTACTGGAAAATTGACAAACATGAGTAGAGCAGAGGCAAAATCTTTAATTGAAGAAAATTCAGGATCTGTTGTAAGCTCAGTTAATAAAAAATTAAAATATTTAATAATTGGCGAAAAGCCCACTACCCGAAAAGTCCAACAAGCAAAAGAATTAGGGATAAAAATTTTATCTCAAAAAGAATGGCTTAATTTACTAGATTAGCTTAGCTAGCCATTTTTTTTCATTTTTATTTAAAAATTGCGAAATATTGTTGTAAACTTCAAAGTGATACTTAAATAAATAATTCTTTTCTTTTTTATTTAGCATTTTAAAGTTAATTAGGTCAGTATCTATTGGCGCCATTGTCAGATTTTCAAATAAAAGCTTAGATTTTATTTTTTTTATAAAAACCAAATTTTCGACTCTAATTCCAAAATTATTTTTTTTATAAAAACCAGGTTCGTTGCTTAAAATCATTCCTTCTTTTAATTTTATGAAGTTATTTTTAGATATTCCTTGCGGACCTTCATGAACATTTAGAAATGCCCCAACTCCGTGACCAGTTCCGTGACGATAATCAAGGCCGACAGAATTGAGACTTTTTCTAGCAATTTTATCAATATTATGGCCATTCTTCTCTTGTTTTATATTTGACAAGGCAACACCAATATGACCTTTCAAAACTCTTGTAAAAATATCTTTAATTTTATTTGAGACATTCGAAAAACATACTGTTCTTGTTACATCTGTTGTTCCCCATTTATATTGACCACCAGAGTCAAGCAGTAGTAAATCATTCTTATTTAACTTTCTGTTTGAAAATTTATCAGATCTATAATGTATAACTGCTCCATTAGGTCCAGATCCAGCAATTGTATCAAAGCTTGGGTATAAATAATTTTTACCATTTTTTCTAAAACTCTCTAATTTACTCTCAATTTTTTTTTCTGTAAGGCTATTAATTTTATGATTTTTAATCCAATATAAGAATTTTGTTAAAGCAACACCATCTTCAATATGTGCTTTAACCATATTTTGAATCTCAGTTTTATTTTTTAAAGATTTTAAATTATAAATAGGGTCTTCTTTATCAACAATTTTAAATTTATAGCCGATTAGGCTTTCTTCGAATACGGAACAAGTTTTACTATCAATACAAAAATTTCCATGTTTTAATCCTATTAAGCATTTAAAAATACTATCTTCTTTTAAAAAATTTATTTTAAATTTTTCATGACTTATCTTTATTTTTTTTATCTTTTTTTGACTTGAAAAAAAATAAATTTTTCTATCTTTTGTCAATATAATTTTACAATTTGCAATTGGAGAATTTGGAAGATCTTTTCCTCTTAAATTAAGAAGCCAGCAAACATTTTCACCAGCACTAATGAAATTATAATCGATTTTCTTTTTCTTCATTATTTCGATTAATCGACTTATTTTATTACTTACACTTTCACCAGCCACAATTGTTTCTAGGCTAAAGAATGGGTAATTATTTTTTGTATTATTTTTTCTTTTAAATTTATAATTCAAAGGAACTAAATTGTAACTGTCTCCAAAATATTTATTTAGGGTTTCCAAAGTAAAAAGATCTGGATCAAATCCAATTTTAATTTCTTTTTTTAAAATATCTTTCGGCCACACATAAGGAATTTCACAAATTTCAAATTTTTTCCCTACTTCTTTTTCTGCTTGAATGGTATATCTTCCATCAACAAATAAATATTTCTTATTCTTTAAAAAAATAGCAAATCCCGCAGATCCGGAAAAATTTGTAATTGACTTAAGATTATTTATTTTAGAATATTCAGTAAAATAATTGTCATTTTTTGGTAAAATATATCCATCTAAATTATTTGATAAAATTATATTATTTATTTCAACACTCATTTTAATTTTTTTTGATAACGTATCCAACCAGGGCTTCTAATTTCACTATCACTATCAAAATCTATATCTTGGTTAAATTCGAAATCTTCCTCTTTTTCATCTATAAAATTATTATTTTTTTTAATATATTCATCTGGTAGTTCATCCACAAATCTTGAAGCCATGCTGTCAATCCAATCACCTTGATAAAACCTGTTCATAGAAAATGATATTTTTGCCAGTTTTTTTGCTCTAGTAATTGCAACGTAGGCTAATCTTCTTTCTTCCTCTAATCCACTTTCACCTTTTTCCTCAATACTTTTCTGATGAGGAAATAAACCTTCTTCCCACCCAGGCAAGAATACGACGTCAAATTCCAGTCCCTTAGATGCGTGTATCGTCATTAAATTAACTTTTTCACTTTGCCAATCTTGGTCTAATGATGTTGCGAGAGCAACATGCTCTAAAAAACTCTCTAAATTATCAAATTCTTTCATCGCATTTAATAATTCTTTTATATTCTCTAATCTATTTTCATTTTCTAAGTCTTTCTTATTTTTAAGCATTTCACTATATCCAGATTCATCAAGAATTGTTTGTAATAACTTGTTGTGGTTCATTTTTCTATTTAAGTCATTTCTCCATTTAGCCAAAAGATTTAAAAGAGAATTTAAACCTAATTTTGTTTTAGGTTTAATTTTGTTCTGTTCAATTAAATTTTTTGAAGCAATTTCTAATGAGCATTTATTTAGTTTAGCAAAATTATTTATAGCTTTTACTGTTGTATCCCCAATAGATCTTTTTGGGACATTTAAAATTCTTTCAAAGGCTAAGTCATCCTGGGGTTGAAAAACTGTTTTTAAGTATGCAACACAATCTTTTACTTCTGCTCTTTCATAAAATTTAATGCCACCAATAATCCTGTATGGAACACCTATTTTTAAAAATCTCTCTTCAAATTCTCTAGTTTGAAAAATAGCTCTTACAAGAATTGCTACTTCATTTAATGAAAAATTATTTTTGAAATCCTCAATATTTGAACCAACTTCAGTAGCTTCATCTTTTACATTCCTAAAACAGTTTAGGGTTACAAGTTCTCCATCCTCTTGATCTGTAAAAAGTTTTTTTCCAACTCTATTTTGATTATTTTCAATAATATTTGATGCTACATTTAAAATATTTTGAGTTGATCTATAATTTTTTTCTAATCTTATTATTTTTGTATTCTCATACACATTTTCAAATTGAAGAAAATTTTTAATTTCAGCTCCTCTCCAACTATATATTGATTGATCATCATCTCCAACGCAGCAAATATTTTGGTTATGTTCTGCTAAATATTTTAGCCACTCACTTTGAATAAAGTTTGTATCTTGATATTCATCAACTAAAATATATTTAAATTTTTTAGAATACATTTTTGATATATCGCTATGTTTTTCAAAAATCTTAACAGTATGAAGTATTAAGTCGCTAAAATCTGCAGCGTTTAAATCTATTAATTTTTGTTGATATATTTTATAAATTCCAAGAAAGCTTTTTTCTAATATGTCTTTACGTTTGAGTATAACTTCGTCAGGGTAAAAGCCTTTATTCTTCCATTTATCAATTACTGCTAAAATATATCTTGGAGATATTTTTTTTGTATCTATGTTCTCTGATTTGCAGATATTTTTAATTAATCTTACTTGGTCATCTTGATCAATAATTGAAAAATTTGATTTTAATCCTGCTGCTTCTGCATGTTTTCTTAATATTTTTGCACTGATTGAGTGAAAGGTACCTAGCCAAGGAAGACCCGTTGCTTCTTTTCTCAAGAATTTGGATACCCTTAATTGCATTTCTTTTGCAGCTTTATTTGTAAATGTTACTGCTAAAACTTGATTGGGAAATGCCTTATGTTGTTTAACAATATGAGCAATTCTAGCTGTAAGAACTCTTGTCTTTCCCGATCCGGCTCCCGCAACAATCAAAAGGGGCCCATTTAAATGTAGAACTGCTTCTTCCTGATTTTCATTCAGATTTGTCAAATAATCTAAATTCATCGTTTATTTTTTTTTAATTTAAGCGATATTGGATTAATGATTAAAAAATTGAAAGTATCAATATTTGCTAAGATTATTTTTTTATTAGTTACATTATGTTTTTTATTTGGCATTTATTTATCAATACCAGTTTTATTTAATTATAAAAGCATAGAAAACATCATTGAAAGTAAATTTTATTCTGATTTTAATATTAACCTAAATATAAATGGTGACATAAAGTATCAATTACTACCAAGGCCTCATTTATTAATTAGTGATTCATCATTATCAATAGATGAAAAAAATAATGAAGATATTTCATTTGATATAAAAAACTTAAAAGTTTTTACGAATTCTAATAGTTTATATCCAAAATCTAAAATTAATTTTGAAAAATTTGAAATACAAAATACAAATTTTTTAATAAAAAAAAAGGAATATAATACTTTAAGAAATTATTTTCATAATAGTACGAGTAAACCAATTAATATCAAAAAAAGTAAAATATTTATAGTGGATGAGAGAGATGAAACTTTAATTATATCTCTTATAAAAAAATTTAACTTTATTACATCTGAGCAGGATAATTTTAAAAAATTAAATATTACAGGAAATTTATTTGACTTAAATTTTAAATCATTATGGAAAAAAAAATATAATTCAGAAATGATTTCACAAATTGATATAGACTTAAAAGAACCAAATATCCTGATAAAAAATAAATTAAATTATAAGAATAATACTAGTTTTAGAGGTACAACCTCACTTAAATTCTTAAACCAGAATGTTGCAATAGAATACCAATTAAAAAATAATATTATTTCTTTTAAATCTCCTGAAAATAATAATGATATAAAAATTGATACAATAATGGAGCTATCACCATTTTATATCAATTCAAATATTACCTTGAATAGGCTAAATTTAAATTTTTTGGTTGATGAATTAATGTTTTCTATTTTAAATTTAAAACCTGATTTATTAGGTAATTTAAATGGAGATATCAATTTCCAATTAACTAACATTAAGCATGAACTTATAAGAAATGGTAATATAAGTTTAGATATAAGGCAAAAAACTATTAATTTGGGTGAAGTTTTATTCAATGTTGGTGATATTGGTCAAATTGAATCTGAAATAAAATATATTGAAGAAAATGGTGATACAATATTCCAATCAACTAATTCTTTAATAATAAAAAATAAAAAAGAGTTTGCCAAAAAATTCCAAGTAAAATCAGACGCAGTTACTGATATAAATGTGATCCATTTTAAAATTGAGAAAAATATTAATACAGGATTAATATCAATATTTGATATAAAAAAAAATCAAGCAGGATATGAAGGTAAAAATATTGGTGAATCTAAATATAACATTAGAAATTCTCAAGAGCTTAAATCTTTAGTTAAAAATATTATAAATAATTAGGCTGGCTTAATCATTTTATTAGGATCAACAATTTTATTATATTCTCTCTCGTTAATTAATCCCGATTTTAGTGCTTCAGCCTTAAGAGTAGTTTTATTTTTTAATGCATTCTTAGCAATCTTTGCAGCATTATCGTAACCAATCTTTGGAGACAATGCTGTTACTAACATTAAAGAATTGTCGACTAAATGTTTAATCCTATTTTTGTCAGCTTTTAGTCCTGAGATGCAATATTTTGCGAAACTTTTTGTACTATCAGAAAGAATTTGAATGGATTGTAGGACATTATGAATTATTAAAGGTTTAAAGACATTAAGTTCAAAATGTCCATGTGATCCTGCCATAGTAATTCCATTATGATTACCAATTACTTTCACGCATACCATTGTTACAGCCTCACATTGAGTTGGATTAACCTTTCCAGGCATAATTGAGGATCCAGGTTCATTTTCTGGAAGTATCAACTCCCCGTAACCAGCTCTAGGTCCTGAGCCTAAAAATCTAATATCATTTGCTATTTTCATTAAACATACTGCAGTTGTGTTTAACGTACCTGAATAGTTTACTATTGCATCATGGGCGGCGAGTGCTGCAAACTTATTTTTAGCTGGTTTAAATGGTAACTTTGTTATCTTTTTAATTTCATTAATTATTTTCTTGTCAAAATTTTTTTTGGTATTGATACCGGTACCTACTGCCGTTCCACCTTGTGCTAAATAATAAATTTCATTTAGTGATACCTTTATTCTATTAATACATTCTTCCAGTTGTGATTGGTAACCTGAAAATTCCTGACCCAAGGATAAAGGAGTTGCATCTTGTAAGTGTGTTCTTCCTATTTTGACTATTTTATAGAATTCTCTTACTTTTTTTTTCAATTCTTTATTTAATAGCATCAAACTTGGTAATAATTTTTCTATAGTTTCCATTGCTATTGCGATGTGCATTGCGGTAGGAAATACATCATTAGTCGACTGAGATTTATTAACGTGATCGTTTGGATGAACAGGTTTCTTTGTACCCTTTTTCCCCTTAAGTATTTCAATTGCTCTATTAGAAATAACTTCATTCACATTCATATTTGTTTGAGTCCCAGAACCAGTTTGCCAAACTTTAAGGGGGAAATGATTATCTAATTTTCCATCAATTACTTCATTAGATGCGCGTATAATTGATTTATAAACTTTTGAACTGATATCTTTATTTTTATAATTTGTAATAGATGCAGCTTTTTTTATAATAGCTATGGATTTTATTAATTTTGATCCTACCAATACATCACCTATATCAAAGTATTTTTTTGATCTTTGTGTTGATGCCCCCCAATACTTATCCACAGGTACTTTGATAGAACCTATGCTGTCATATTCTTTTCTGAATTTCATAGTTTAAATTTTGAGAGTATATTCAAAACTTATACATTAAAAAATAATAAAATCATATAGGAGTAAAATGACAAATTTTGAAAAGGTTGGCGTGTTCATGAAAACTTTTAATCAAGATGTTAAAGATTCATCAAGTCTGAGCACAGATAAAATTAATTCATTAAGAATTTCATTGATTAATGAAGAATTAGAAGAACTTAAAGAGGCAATATCAGAAAAAAATTTAACAGAAGTTGCCGATGCATTAACAGATATTTTGTATGTCACTTATGGTGCTGGGCATGCTTTTGGTATTAATTTAGATAAATGTTTTGAGGAAGTTCAAAAATCTAACATGAGTAAATTAGGAAAAGATGGAAAACCAATATTTAATGAATTTGGTAAAGTAATGAAGGGTCCAGAATATTTTAAACCAGATTTATCAAAATTTATAAAATAATTTAAAGCCAATTTGGTTTAATTGCCCTAATTTTTGCATCTCCACATCTTAGTTCGTTATCAAAATTAAATTTTTTATTTTCTAGTTTTAGCAAAGCAAATGGATTTTTATTATTGATTAATAACTTCCCAATATTTTTATCTTCAGAAGTAATTTCTTCACTATTGATCTCACCATCTAAAACATTAATTGCAAATAATCTTTTATTAAGTTTATCTTTAAGTTTAATTCTTGCTGTATTCTCCTGTCCTACATAACATCCTTTTTTAAAGTCAATTCCATTAAGTTCTTCAAAATTGCATTCAATTCCAAATATTTTATCTTGTAGATTATTCGTATCGATTTGAGCAATGCCCAATTTATGACTATAGTTGTAATATTCAGCTACGTCTGAAACTTCTAATCCCAATTTTTTGATAGAAAGATATAATTTTTCTAAATTAATCACTAGTCTAGCTCCTAATTTGTCAGACCTCGGATCTAAAATAACAGGATCTTCTCTAAATTTTATTGTAAAACCCATTTCATCTTTTGAATTTTCCAATTCTAAAAATTTTTCCTTGGTTAAACTAGCAACAACAAACTCATTACTTAGATTTAAGATATCTACTTTAGATCTTAGTTTATATAAATTTAACTGTTTATATAAATTTTCAATAATTTTTTTTTCACAATCCAAAAAATAACCAGATTTGTGTTTAATAATTATAAAATCGTAAAGGTATTTTCCTTGAGGGGTTAGAAGAGCTGAAAAACAACTTCTGTTCTCTGATACATTTTCAATATTGTTGGTAATTATATTTTGTAAAAACTCTTGAGCATCGTCCCCGGTAATATAAAGGAGACCTCTATCCTCTAATATGTAAACATTATTTCTATTCATATTGTAATATTATAACAAATGATATAAGTACTTTTTTTATAAATGTTAGACCTAATAATCAAAAATGGAAAGTGCTATATTAATAAAGATCTCAAAGATGTTGATATAGGTATTCAAAATAGTAAGATCGTAAAAATTGGAAAGTTAAATGAAGATGCAAGTCAATCAATTGATGCAACTGGACTTACAGTTCTTCCTGGTTGTATTGACACTCAAACGCATTTTAGAGAGCCGGGTTCAACAGATACTGAGGATTTAGCCTCAGGAAGTAGAGCGGCAATTGTTGGAGGTATTACATCAGTATTTGAAATGCCAAATACTAATCCTGCAACGACAAATAAAGCAGAATTTCAAAGAAAAATAGATTTAGCAAAAAATAGAATGTATTGTAATCATGCATTTTATTTTGGAGCTACTCCCACTAATCAAAGCGAATTAGCTGACCTTAAGGGTTTAGATGGATGTTGTGGTGTTAAATTGTTTGCTGGTTCGTCCACAGGAACTTTGCTAGTTCATAAAGAGGAAGATATTGAAAAAGTATTTGAAAGCACTTCTAAAATTGTTGCAGTTCATTCAGAAGATGAAGATATTTTAAATCTTAGAAAGAAACTAAGAGTAAAAGGTAATGTTCATTCTCATCCAATATGGAGAGATGAAGAATGTGCAATTTCTTCTACCAGAAAGATTGTTAAAATTGCAAAAAGATTAGGTAAAAAAGCTCATATTTTGCATATTACAACAAAACAGGAGATTGATTTTTTATCTCAGAATAAGGGAGACATAACTTTTGAGATAACCCCACAACATTTAACGATGTTTGCACCAGACTGTTACGACAAACTAGGAACTTATGCTCAGATGAATCCACCTATTAGAGAAAAAAGTCATTACGATAGACTATGGTATGCAGTGAGAAATAATTATAATGATACCATCGGTTCAGACCACGCTCCTCATCTTAGAGTGAATAAAGATAAAGAATACCCAGATACTCCTTCAGGAATGCCTGGGGTTCAAACCTTATTACCTGTGATGTTGAACCATGTAAATGATGGAAAACTAACTTTAGTTCAATTAATGAATCTTGTCTGTGAAAATCCAGCAAAAATTTTTGGTATTATAGGTAAGGGATATATAAAAAAAGACTATGATGCAGACTTTACAATTGTGGATATGAATAAAATTATCGAAATCAAAAATGAAAAAATAGAGAGTAAGTGTGGATGGTCACCTTTCGATGGATATAAGTTTAAAGGAACTCCAATATATACAATCATAAATGGTGAAATAAAGATGAAAGATGGTGAAATTTTTGGAGAAGCATCAGGCAAACCATTAAGTTTTCAAAATTAAATTATATAGTTTTACCAGAATAAATATTTACTAATGTAACACCTATTATAATAAGAAACATTCCTATTATTGCTTGCCAGCTTAAAGACTGTTTAAAAAAAATATATCCTAGTATAGCAATTGTAAATATACCCAGTCCACTCCAAGTTCCATAAACAATAGCAATAGGTATTTTATCAACAGCAAATGTAAGTAAGTAAAAAGCTAATAAATAAAATATTGCTAGAAATATTGTAGGAGTCAGTTTTGTAAAGTTTTGGCTTACAGGTAGCAACATAGTTCCGCAAACTTCACAAATAATTGCTCCAAATAAAAATAAATATGTTTTAAGCATTATTTTATAATATTACTCTTGATTAAATCATTTTTAATTTCATCCAGAATTGTAGGATCGTCAATTGTTGCTGGCATTTTATAATCTTCTTTGTCAGCGATTTTACGAATAGTTCCTCTTAAAATTTTTCCTGATCTTGTTTTAGGTAATCTTTTTATAACTATTACAACTTTAAATGCAGCAACTGGACCAATTTTATCCCTGACCATTTGAATACATTCTTTTGAAATAGTTTCGCTTTCTTTTTCAACTCCAGATTTTAAAACAACCAAACCAATTGGCAATTGTCCTTTTAATTTATCAGCAATTCCAAGAACTGCACACTCAGCAACAGACTGATGTTCTGATAACACCTCTTCAATTGCGCCTGTCGATAATCTATGACCAGCAACATTAATTATGTCATCTGTTCGTGACATAATCCAAATGTATCCATCTTCATCAATGTGTCCTGCATCATAAGTTTGGTAGTAGCCTTTATAATTAGTCATATAATTTTCTTTGTATCTCTTATCTGCATTCCAAAGTGTAGGAAATGTACCTGGAGGCAAAGGTAATTTAACAACTATATCGCCCATCTCATTTGATTTTGCTATTGAGTGATCTGGTTTAATAATTTTAACATCGTAACCTGGAACGGCTTTACATGCTGAACCATATTTAGTTTTTAGCATTTCAATACCAGTACAATTTGAACTTATTGCCCAACTAGTTTCCGTTTGCCACCAATGATCTATAACTGGAACGTGTAAAAGATTTTCAGCCCATTTTATTGTATCTGGATCAGCTCTTTCTCCAGCAAGGAATAATGACTCAAACGAACTTAAATCATACTTTGAGAAAAATTTTCCATCAGGGTCTTCTTTTTTGATAGCCCTAAATGCTGTAGGAGCTGTAAATAAAGATTTAATTTTATACTCTGAAATTATTCTCCAAAATACCCCCGCATCAGGAGTTCCAACTGGCTTTCCTTCAAATAAAACTGTAGTGCATCCTTTGAATAATGGTGCATAAACAATGTATGAGTGCCCTACAATCCACCCAATATCACTTGCTGACCACCAAACATCATTCTCATCGATATTGTAAATATTTTTCATTGTCCATTTAAGAGCAACTATATGGCCCCCTACATCTCTAACTATTCCTTTTGGAATACCCGTGGTCCCTGATGTATATAAAATGTAGGCAAAATCATTTGCTCCAATCTCAACACAATCTTTATTTTTTGCATTTATAAGTGCTTCCTCCCAACTAATTTCAAGTGGAGAGTTAAGTTTTACTTCGTGGTCTTTCCTTTGAAAGAAAATTACTTTTTCAACTTTATGTTTTGTAAGTTTTAAAGCTCCATCAACCAATGGTCTATATTCAACAGTTCGTCCAGGTTCAAATCCACAAGAAGCTGTAATTAAAATTTTTGCTTTACTGTCATCAATTCTGCTTGCTAATTCATTTGAAGCAAATCCACCAAAGACAACTGAGTGTATTGCACCAATTCTTCCACAAGCCAGCATTGCTATAACTGCTTCAGGTATCATTGGCATATATATAATTACTCTGTCTCCTTTTTTGACACCTTGATTATCTAGTGCTCCAGCAAATTTTGAAATTTTTTCTCTTAATTCATTATATGTAAACTTTGCTTTACTGTTTGTAATAGGGCTATCATAGATCAAAGCAGTCTTATCACCGTTACCCTTATCAATATGAACATCTATAGCGTTATAACAGGTGTTTGTAACGCCATCTTCAAACCATTTGTAAAATGGTGGGTTAGATTTGTTTAAAATCTTTGTAGGTTTTTTAAACCAGAATACGTCATCAGATACATTTTTCCAAAATTCCTCAGGATTTTGAATAGATTCTTGATAAATTTTATTAAAACTATCTGTCATAGTGATTTGTTTTTTGATTCACTTTTATAATGATTTTATGTATCAGGTTGTATTTAATTTTATAAAGTAAGTAAAATCAATACTTTTTAGGCGTCAAAAACTCTTCAATTAACTAAATTAATTTGCTATCTAACCCTAACTTTAGACTAATCATTAGATTAGTCTGTAGTTTAAATTTAAACTAATAAAAAAAAACTAACTATGAGGGAGTTTTTTATGAAGACAATGAAAATGTTAGCATTAGCGGCAGTGCTTTTCGGAGCAACTACTGCAGCTAACGCGGCAACAGCCTTTTTAGCTACAGACGATTTCGTAGGTATTTCGTTTTGGTTAATATCAATGGGTATGTTAGCAGCTACAGCATTTTTCTTTATGGAACAGGCTAACGTCAGTTCACAATGGAGAAAATCAGTAAACGTAGCTGGATTAGTAACAGGTATAGCATTTATTCACTATATGTATATGAGAGCAGTTTGGATCGAAACAGGTGATACTCCAACTGTTTACAGATACATTGACTGGTTAATTACTGTGCCACTACAGCTAGTAGAATTTTACTTAATTCTTTCAGCAGTAAGAAAAGTTGACACAAACATATTCTGGAGAATCTTAATTGGTTCACTAGTTATGTTAATAGGTGGATATCTTGGAGAAGCTGGTTTCATCAACGCTACACTAGGTTTCATAATCGGTATGGCTGGATGGATTTACATTCTTTATGAAATCTTTTCAGGTGAAGCAGGAAAAGTTGCTGCTAAATCTGGAAATAAATCTTTAGTAACTGCATTTGGAGCTTTAAGAATGATTGTTACTGTAGGTTGGGCTATTTACCCATTAGGTTACATTTTTGGTTACCTAACAGGTGGAATAGATGGTAACGCGTTAAACGTTATCTATAACTTAGCAGACTTTGTTAATAAAATCGCATTTGGTTTAATTATCTGGTCTTGCGCAGTTTCTAACTCTTCAGGTACAAGAAGAGCGTAGTAACAATTAGTTACGATATATAAAATAGGGCGAGTTTGATTACTTGCCCTATTTTTTTTTGTGCTTATATAAAAGCAATGGCTAAAATCATATATATAGAACATAATGGAAAAGAGCATATAGTTGAGGTCCAAAATGGGCTTACAGTCATGGAAGGCGCTGTTCAAAATGATATCCCAGGTATCGATGCAGATTGTGGAGGAAGCATGTCCTGCGCTACGTGTCATGTTTATGTTAAAGAAGATTGGTATGATAAGTTACCAAAAAAAGAAATGGGCGAAGATGATATGTTAGACCAAGCTTATGAACCAAATTCTAATAGTAGATTAAGTTGTCAGATTAGTGTCTCAGATGATTTAGATGGTTTAACTGTTCATATGCCAGAGAAACAAGTTTAATGATTAAAACTGATGTTGTTATAGTTGGAGCGGGTCCTACTGGTTTATTTTGCGCCCATCAACTTGGCATCATAGGTCTAAAATGTGAAATAGTTGATAACCTGGATAAAATTGGTGGCCAATGTATAGAGCTTTATCCAGATAAACCAATTTATGATATTCCTGCAGTTCCTGAATGTACGGGTGAAGAGCTTACAAACAATTTAATAGAACAAATAAAACCATTTAAATTTAATTTTCATTTAAATGACAGAGTTCAAGAACTTACTAGTAAGAATGAAGACTGGATTGTTAAAACAACAAATGGAAAAGAATTTCATACGCCAAATGTTGTGATAGCAGGAGGTGTGGGTTCATTTGAACCAAGAAAGTTTCCCACAAAAAGTGCAGAAAAGTTTGATGGCACTTCAGTTTTATATTCAATTAAAGATAAAACAATTTTTAAAGACAAGTCAGTTGCTATCTTTGGTGGAGGGGATAGTGCTCTTGATTGGGCAATTGAACTATCTAAAAACTCCAAAGTTTCACTCATTCATAGAAGAGATGAGTTTAGAGGTGCACCTGCAAGTATTCAAAAAATTAAAGATCTAAGCAAAAAAAATATTATTAATTTATTTACAAAGTATTCAATTAAAGATGTGATGGGTAACGGATCTTTGAAGGAGGTAGAGATTAAAAGTGAAAGTGGGGAAAGCAAAATATTAAAGGCAGATTATGTTTTAGGATTCTTTGGTTTAATAATGCAACTTGGACCAATAGCTGAGTGGGGCCTCAACCTAGATAAAAAAGTAATCCCAGTTAATACTGAGAACTTCGAAACCAATAAAAAGGGAATTTTTGCAATAGGTGATATTTGTACTTATCCTGGAAAGCTAAAGTTAATACTCTCAGGATTTCATGAAGGGGCATTAGCTGCAAGAGGTTGTTTTAAGTATGCAAGACCTGACGAAAAATACAGATTTGAATTTACAACAGCATCAAACACTATCAAAGATAGATTAGGTGTAAAATAATGATAGAGCTATTTACTGCCGATACTCCAAATGGATGGAAAATCAGTATAATGTTGGAGGAAATTAATTTTGAGTATAAACTTACTCCAGTAAATCTAAATGATGGAGAACAGCATAGACCAGAATTTAAAAAAATAAGTCCTTTTAATAAAATACCTGTGATTACAGATCATGAAAATAATAAGTCAATCTTCGAGTCTGGAGCGATATTGATGTATTTAGGTGAAAAAAGTAACATGTTTTATTCTAAAGAAAATAGGTTAGAGATAAATCAATGGTTAATGGCCCAAATGGGTTTAATTGGCCCGATGATAGGACAGCATCATCAATTCCACTTTTATCATCAAGGCAAAAGTGAATGGGGGGAAGAAAGATATTTTAAGATTACTCGAAAACTTTATGAAGATTTAGAAGCAAGACTTTCACAAAGTGAATATTTAGCAGGAAAGGAATATTCTATAGCTGATATTGCTACATGGTCTTGGATTGCAAGACATAAAAGACATGATATTGGGCTAGAAAATTTTAAAGGTTTATCAAGATGGTATGTTGATATTGCCAAACGTCCTGCAGTGATCAAAGGATTAAAAGTATTAAATAAAGATTTTGAAATAGATTACCCTTAAATATCAGCGTAAACTTTTTCTTCCTTTTCGTGCTTTTCCTGAGCTGCTATGCACAAAGTTGCAACCGGTCTTGCCATCAATCTTTTAAGACCAATTGGTTCTGCTGTTTCCTCACAAAAACCATAAGTCCCATCTTGAATTTTTTTTAAGGCTCCGTCAATTTTAGAAATTAATTTTATTTGTCTATTAATTGCTCTCATCTCAACATTTTTTTCTGTGTAAGAGCTAGCTTGATCAACAATATCGGCAGATGCACTATTGTCATCCATTGAAGCATTAAATATTGCTTCATTGTTTGTTCTTTTTAGATCTTTTTTCCAATCTATCAGTTTTTGTTTAAAAAAAGCCATATGCTTAGCACACATATACTTTTCAGTTTCTTTTGGAACGTATTTTTTAGAGATTTTTACCATATCGAATTTTATGAATTCGAGAATATATTCATGATTTATTAAGTGTCAAGAATGCATTAATTGTATAAATTAATAAAAATGGCCATTTATAAAAAAAATATAAGTAATTTATTTTATATTTTTGTTACAGTGCACTTATTAATCTGGACATTGGTTCCAAGTTTAACAAATCATAATTTACCCCTCGATACTATAGAAGCTTTAGCTTGGGGCAGTAACCTAGATTGGGGATTTAATAAGCACCCCCCGATGAGTGCATTTTTACCTGAAATATTTTACCAAATCTTTGGACCTCAAGACTGGGCTTATTATTTGTTAAGTCAAATTTGTATCATAGTTTCATTCTTTGTAGTTTTTAAATTAGCTGAGGACTTTTTTGAAAATAAAATTTATTGCTTATTATCTGTTCTGTTATTAGAGGGAATATATTTTTACAACTTCACTACCCCTGAGTTTAATGTAAATGTATGCTTAATACCTTTTTGGTCTCTTTCGGTCTTTTATTTATGGAAAGGAATTAAAAACAATAAAATATTAGATTGGATATTACTTGGTCTATTTGCGGGACTTGGATTTTTATCTAAATATTTATTTATTTATTTAGGGTTAGCAATAGACGTACTTTTAATTTACATGATTTACACAAAAAGATTAAATTTTAAGTGCCTTACTTCTTTAGTTCCTTTTTTTTTAATTTTATTACCACATATTATCTGGCTAACCGAGAATGATTATATAACCATTACTTATGGTCTTCTTAGAACTGGTTCAGAAGATCCAAGTATTTTTAATCACTTAAAGCACCCTATGATTTTTTTAGGTAAACAAATTGGTATATTGTTGCCATTTTTACTAATGCTTTTTATGTTAGTTAAAAAGTTTAAAGTAAATATTAATTTAAACGATGATAAGTTATTGTTCTTAATATCAATTAATCTAATTCCTATTTTATTTATATTTCTAACGTCATTTACTATGGGTGTTAAAATAAGAACTATGTGGATGACGCCTTTTTATATTAGTTTTGGCTTATTATTTGTTTATGTTCTGAAATCTCAAATTAATTTGGAAAAAATGAAAGTCTTTGCCTCAATATTTTTGATTTTATTTCTTATATCGCCAATTTTATATTCCTATGTTTCAATTACGAAGACTGACAAAAGAACTGATTTTAATGGTAAAAATTTAGCTAAGCAGGCTAAAGTATTTTATGAAACTGAGGGTAAGGACCTTGGGAAAATGGAATATATTAAGGGTAATGAATGGATCGCTGGAAATATATCTTATCATCTTCCAGAAAGACCAAAATGGATTTATAACTCTAGTGAAATTCAAATGTGCAATAAAGATATGAAGTGTTTAAATTATAAATGAATTTTCAATTTAACAAAAAAAACAAGAGGCTATTGTTCATCATTGGAATTGTGATTTTAATTGAACTTTCAGGATATGGTTTTTTTGCCTCTCTATTTAGACTAATAGGTTCAGTCAGTTAATGAATATTATAATATTAATTCCAGTATTTAATGATTTTAAATCTGTATCTAAATTAATTGAAGAAATTGATATTAATATTTCTGACCTTAAAGCTTCATTTTCAATAATAGTAGTGAATGATGCCTCAACAGACGAAAAAACTTTAAAAGCCAAAAATTTAAATAATATTAAATCACTAAAATTAATAAATATGAGAAATAATAGAGGTCACACAAGATGTATTGCAGCGGGACTAAAATATATCTTAGAAAACGAAGATTTTGATTATGTTATTCCAATGGATGGAGATGGAGAAGATAGACCTGAGGAAATAATAAACTTTGTAGAAAAGACTAAAATTAATCCCAATAGAACAATAGTTGGAGAAAGAGTTAAGAGATCTGAAAGTTTAATTTTTAAAGTCTGCTATTTTTTACACAAAATAATTACTTACACTTTCACAGGGAAATTTATAAAATTTGGAAACTATACTTGTCTTACAAAGGAAACAGTTAAAAAACTTATAGAAGAGAAAGCAACTTGGAGTAGTTTCTCTGGTTCTTTGGCAAAAACTGAAATTAATTTAATTAACTCTGCATCTATAAGAGGTCCAAGATACTTTGGCCCTTCAAAGATGAGTTTTTTAAATTTGATAAAGCATTCTTTTGCAATAATCGCAGTATTTAAGTCAGCCGTAATTTTTAGATCTATCGCTTTTTATGCGATTTATTTAATAATTATTGCTGAATATATAAGTGTAATAACAGCAATACCTCTAGCTCTTATTATTATTTTTGGTCTAGTTATCTTAAAAATCTCAGGAAGAGAAAATATGACTGAATTTAATAATTCTTTAACAAACATTTCAGATATTGACACATTAAAATAATTTATTTTAAAATAATTTATGAAAAATTTTTTTAGAAAAGTAGCATTTGGACTTGGACCAGATGATAAAACACCCTCTGATCCATTAAAATGGGCAACAAATCAATTGAACGATATTCCTGAATTTTCCTGGAAGGGAAAAATTTTACCGGAGAAAAAACTTAGAAATTATTATCGAGATTATGTATATGGAGATAGAGAGGTTCTAAGAAAAAAATTTAAAAATGATAAAGATGGCTACAAAAGAGAAAAAAATAAGTTAAGGCATGCAACTGGACAAAAATTTTGGTGGAACCTTGAACTTTGCATAAGGTATTCAGAAGCATTAAAAAGTGAAACTCCTGTTTTAGCTAAACTTTGGTACTTTTGGGGAAATCATTTTGCGATTAGTGAAAAAGATTTTTTAGCACAATATACAACTGGAGCATATCAACGAGAAATTATTAGAGCTAACATGAATCAAAATTTTGAAAAAATGGTTCAAGAGGCAACCAAAGGTTGGTCCATGATTCATCATTTGGATAACGAACAAAATATTGGTCCAAAAAGTCAAAGTGCAAAATGGGCTAGAGAAAAAGGAAAAAAAAGAGGTGTAAATGAAAATCATGCAAGGGAACTTTTAGAGCTGCACACTGTTTCACCAAATTGTGGTTACTCTCAAGAAGATGTAATTCAAATGGCATATATCATGTCAGGTTGGAGACCTGAATGGGGAAAAAAAAGATTAGAAACTGGAGATGTCCATTTTGATCCTAATGCCCATCAACCTGGCTCAAAAATAGTTTTAGGTAAAAAATATAAAAGCGGAAGAAAAGGTTTATCAAATGCAATTACAGATTTAGTTAATCATCCATCATGTATAGAATTTATAGCCATGAAACTTTGTAGATATTTAATTACTGATAATCCTACAAAAGAAATGATGGAACCAATTATAAAAGCTTGGGAAAAGTCAGATGGTTTTTTGCCAGAGATTCATAAGGCTGCAATTGAAGTTGCTTTCAATTATTCTGATCAATACAATAAATTTCAGAATCCTGAAAACTGGTTGTTACAAATGAGCAAAATGGCTGATGTTGATTTAATTCCATCTCCTGCATTTATGGATCTTTATAAAATTGGAAATAAACCTATCAGAGATCAAAGAGCATTAGAATACTTGGTGGATGAGCTTGGTCAACATCCTTATTTAGCAAAACAACCAAACGGATGGTCAGATATTTCAGAGGATTGGATGTCACCAGAATTATTAATAAGACGACTAGTTTATGCAAGAGAGGCTTATTATAAAAAATCTGGCAATTCACAAACAAAGGAATTTTATGAGGAAATGATTGAAAAAAATTATGATAATCCAGGTGAAATTTTAAAAATTATAGGTCAACATAGAGAGCTTGTTCATAAACACGTAATATTGTTTAATTTACCGGAGACATTAAGATCATGAAGATATCAAGAAGAAATTTTTTAAAAGGTTCAGCTACTACATTATTTTTAGCTGGTTTTAATTTTCCTGTTTTAGCAAATGCTGATAAGAAAAAAAATCTTGTAATTATAATGTTAAGAGGTGGAATGGATGGTCTATGTGCTGTTCCAATAATTGGAGATAAGAATTTTGAAAAGAGACGAAAAGATTTGATTTTAGACAAAACAATAAAGTTAAATTCTGATTTTGCCTTACATCCTAAACTAAAAAACTTTCATAATTTGTGGCAAAATAATCTTGGAGCGATCGTGCATGCAACGAATATTCCATATACAAAAAGATCTCATTTTGATGGTCAAAATCTTATGGAAACAGGTGGTCATATTCCTTATGCAATTAAAACTGGCTGGCTAGGAAGAGGAATGAAATTAGCTGAGCTAAAAGGGGATGGTCTTGCATTGGCATTACCAATGCCTTTAATTCTTAGAGGAATTCCTAGTAATGATAATTTTTATCCTTCAAAAAAAAGACTTCCAAGAACAGAACTTTTACAACTTTTAAAATCAATTTATACAAATAAATCTGAGCATGATCTAGCTAATATGATGGAAATAATTGCTAACAGATCTATGATGAATAATGGAGGCACCTCTATGTCTAGAAAAAATTCATCTTTAGCATTAAAGGCAGGTCTAGAATTAAAAAAAATAAATGGTCCAAGAGTTGCTGTGTTTGAAGTTGATGGTTTCGATACACATGCTGCACAAGGAGGAGTGAATGGTTCTCACTCAGATAGCTTAATTGAAATGGACTCAATTTTTAAAAGTTTAGAAAAAGGCCTAGGTTCAGAAATAGAAAATACTTTAGTCTTAACTTTAACTGAATTTGGCAGAACCATAGAACAAAATGGAGGGCGTGGAACAGAACATGGTTATGGCTCAGCAATTTTCATGGCAGGTGGTCTACTAAAACAATCTCAAGTTTATTCTGATTGGCCTGGATTAAAGAAAAAAGAATTATTTGAAGGAAGAGATTTAAATTCAACAATTGATGCTAGATCTGTATATGCCTCAGCTATGTCTTCTGTTTTTGATATTGATTTTAAAAGAATACAAAAAGAAGTTTTTTGGGGTGATGAGTTAATTAATTTATCTGATAAACTTTTTAAGTCTTAATTAGTACTAATTGTAGGTAATAAGTAAAAATCAGCCGTATCTATTTTAGAAGAATGCTCTCTTCTCATATTCCATCTTTTTTGAACACCAGCGCTAGCAAGACTTAACGTAGATCTTCCATATCTATAGTTCGTATTATCAATAGACTTCATTAAACCCTTTATTTTCTCATCTTTTTCAGAAGAAAATAGGTTCTTACTACCATCTTCATTAGATAAACCAGTAAGCATTACTCCTGCTTTTTGATAACGATAGCCATTTTTAAAGATAGAGTCTAAAGCAACTAAAGCAGTTTTAACTATTTCAATACTATTGTTCGTAGAAATTGCAAAATCTATCGTTTTTGAATTTGAATAGTAACCAAATCTACTTTGAAAAGGACTTGTTCTAACAAAAACAGTAATTGATTTTGCTATCAAAGACTCAGATCTTATTTTTTCTGATGCATTTAAGCAATAATTTGCAACTGCTTCTTTTAATTCTTGGTATTTTTCAATTCTTTGACCAAAAGAACGAGATACTACACAACTTTTTCTTTTTGATTGAGTTGTCTCAATATCAATACAAGGAATTCCTCTTAATTCCATTGCGGTTCTTGAACCCAAAACATTTGAATTTTTCTTTACCCATGTATTTGATTTATTTTTTAGTTGCTTAGCGTTATAAATTCCATTTTTATGATAGAACTTTGTCAATTGTCTTCCTACACCCCATACATCATTAATTTCAACTTTTTCTAATATAGGATCAATATTTTCAATTCCTATCAAACTTGTTACCCCTGATTCTTTTTTCTTTGCGATATGATTTGCAACTTTACTTAAAGTTTTTGTTTTAGCAATCCCAATACTAGTTGGAATACCTGTCCATTTTAAAACTGTTTCTCTAATTTCTTTTCCAACTTTTTCAACTTCACTATCTGAAAAATTTGATAAGTCCAAAAATGCTTCATCAATAGAATAAACTTCTATAGCAGAGTTAAATCTTTTTAGTGTTCGCATTACTCTTCTAGATAAATCTCCATACAAAGAATAGTTAGATGAAAAAACTTCAACTTTATTTTTAACAATAATATCTTTTGCTTTAAAGTAAGGCTCTCCCATTTTAATACCTAAAGCTTTTGCTTCAGTTGATCTTGAAATTATACAACCATCATTGTTAGATAAAACTACAACAGGTTTTTTTCTTATTTTAGGATTGAATAATCTTTCGCAAGAAACATAAAAAGAATTACAATCAATAAGCGCTATTTTTTTAGTATACTGAATGGATGACATAAGTTACAACTCCCCAAATAAATATATCTTCTTCTTCATTAATTAAAATTCGATCTGTAAATTCTTTAGAGCCTGATGTTAAAAATTTTTTATCTCTTTCTTGAACTAAACTTTTAACAACTAGTTCATCATGAACATTTGCAATAACTGTTGAGAAGTTTTTTGGCGTTAAACTTTTATCAACAACTAATAGATCGCCGTCATTAATTCCAACATCCACCATTGATTTTCCTTGAACTCTTATGATGAAGGTTGCTGGAACATTTTTGATTAAATGAACATTTAAATCGATATCTTCCTCTATATAGTCTGTAGCAGGGGACGGAAAACCCGCTCCAGCTTTATGTAAATAGTAAGGTATAGTTAGCTTCATAAATGTTCTTATTTTGTTCTAACTAATACATAAGTTATTCAATAGTGTCAATCAGGTTGTATTTTGAGTCTGTAACTGAATCAAAAGTGAATCAAAACGTGAACATCGAAACCACATATTGTATACATGTGGATAACTTTAACCATAAATAGATTAAATATTAAAATGGAAAAAAATAAAAACTTAACTGGTCGATGTATATGTGGGCAAGTTAAATACATTGTAACAGAAAAACCTCTATTTACTCAAGCTTGCCACTGTAAGGATTGCAAAGTTATAACCGGATCATCTTATGTGATTAATTCCAGTGTTTTAGACAACACTTTAATTATAGAAGGAGAAGTTTCATCAACTGAACTTAAAGCAGGGAGTGGAGCTACTTGTAGGGCTTATTTTTGTACTAAATGTGGAACTTATATTTACACTGATTATGCTTCTGCTGTTGGCAGACTAACAGTTAGGACTAAAACTTTAGATAATTCTGAAAACTTTCCTCCTCAGGCGCATATATTTACAAAAGACAAAGACCCATGGTTAAACCTCATGGATGATGTAATTTGTTTTGAAAAAATGTATGATCCAAAAAAAACATGGCCAGAGGAAAGCTTAAAAAGATACGGAGAGTATTTAAAAAATAATAATTAATAACTTTTTAGGAGATTAAATTATGAAAAAATTAACATGTCATTGTGGTGCAATAGAAGCAGAGGTTAAGATTCCTTTTGGTGGTGTTGAAAAAATTATGCGTTGCAATTGTTCAATCTGTAAAAAAAAAGGTTATATTATAGGAGTGCTTGGTCCTGATGATTTTAAACTTACAAAAGGGGAAGATAAGCTATCACTTTATCAGTTTTATACTAACACAGCTAAACATTATTTTTGTTCAATTTGCGGAATTCATACTCACAACAGACCAAGGAGCAATCCAAAAATATTTGGTGTAAATATTGCTTGCATAGAAGGTGTGGAGCCATTTGAAATTGAAAATGTACCAGTGAATGATGGTAAGAACCATCCACTAGATCAAAAACATTAAATTTTTTATGCAACCAATTGTTGAGTGTTATAGAAAAGTTAGTAAAGATTGTTTTAAATTCATAAGATCTCAAGAAACGCCAAAAGAAAAATTTAAAAATAAAGAGAAGATGATAAAATCTTTTCTAATTCCACTGAGTTTCTGGATTTCAAATAGAACAAATAAATCTAAACCTTATTTTATAGGCTTAGCAGGAGGCCAAGGCACTGGAAAAACAACGATTAGCTCTATTTTAAAAATCATTCTAACAAAATATTTTAAATTAAATGTTTTTAAAATATCAATTGATGACTTGTACAAAACTCAAAAAGAAAGAATAAAATTATCTAAAAAAATCCATCCATTATTAATGACTAGAGGTGTTCCAGGCACTCACGATATAAATTTTATCTTTGATCTTCTAAAAAAAACAAAGAGTAAGAGATTTAATCACCAAAGACTTCCTAAATTTAATAAGGCAATAGATGATAGATTAAAAAAAAAGTCTTGGTATCTAGTTAAAAAGGTTCCAGATGTTATAATCTTTGAGGGATGGTGTGTGGGAGCTAGAGCAGAACAAAATACAACTTTAAAAAAACCGATTAATCCTCTTGAAAGAACAGAAGATAAAAATTTAGGATGGAGAAAATATGTAAACGGCCAGTTACAAAAAAAATATAAAAAATTATTTTCTAAATTAGACTGTTTAATATTTTTGAAGGCAGGCAACTTTAAATTATTGCAGAGTTGGAGGCTTAAACAGGAGGCATTACTTAAATTAAACTCAAAAAATCAGGCAAATAATAAAGTTATGAGTAAAAATGAGGTATTAAAATTTATGCAGACTTACCAAAGGGTCACACAAAATATGTTTAAATTTGCTCCCAAATACTCTTCAATTGTATTAAATTTAAATAGTAATCATCAAATTAAATCAATAAAATATAATAAATGAAAAAAATATCTCTAATCTTATTTTGTTTAATAGTTTTTACACTACCAATTAACGCAGCAACTTTAAGTGATGCATTAAAAAAGACATATGAGAATAATTTAGAGCTTAAGGCAGAGAGAAAAAATTTAGAAGTTCAAAAAGAAGTTTTAAATATTTCTAAAAGTGATTTTTTTCCAACTTTGACTCTTTCTGGAACTAAAAGTTTTGAAGATACAAATAAACTTACAAATCAAAATGGTACTGATGCTTCTATAACCAATACAAATCCTATGACATCTTCTGTGAAATTAGAGCAAACACTTTTAGATGGCAAAGGTAGAGACTCTGTTTATGAAAAAAGTAAATTGGGACTTAACCTCTCTGAGGCACAACTTATTAAAAAAGAACAAGAAGTTTTTTTAAAAGCAATTGAAGCATATACAGGTTTAATTCTTGCTTACGAAAAATTAAGTATAAATGAAGAAAATGTAAATCTACTTCAAAGACAGTTTGAAATAGATAATGCAAGACTTTCAAGAGCTCAAATAACAGCGACTGATTTAGCTCAATCACAATCATCTTTAGCTGGAGCACAAGCTGGATATATAGGAGCACAAAATACTATTGTAACAAGCAAGCTTGCTTATGAAAATATTATTGGACCAATTAATAGTAATGAAAAATTAAAAAAAATATATAATGCAGAAGTTTCTATTCCATCAAGCCTAGTCGCAGCAAAAAAGACTTCTGAACAAAAAAGTCCAGAACTAATTATTGCAGATATTGAATATGGACAATCAGAGTTAGATGTGAAGATTGCTCGTTCAGATCTTTCTCCTACTGCGAAACTTTCGTTGGAGAGAACCTATGTTGATGATTTAAGTGCAACTTATGATGAAAGAGAAAAAGACGTTCTGCAAGCAACTGTAAGTTGGCCTTTTCAATTTGGTGGAAAAAATAGATCTAATGTTAATAAAAATCTTCAAGTGAAAGGTATGAAAAAGTTGTTACTTGAAAATGCATATAGAAATAATACCCAATCGGTTACTGCCGCTTGGTCTACATTAGAGTCATCGAAGAGTCTTTTAAGAGCTGTTCAGACACAAGTTAAAGCTGCAGAGATAGCAAATGAGGGAATTAGTTTTGAATATGAGAGCGGATTGAATAGATCTACATTTGACGTCCTTCAATCAAGGTCAAATTTAATAAGTGCTAAAATAAATCTTGCAGAGGCAGAGAGAAACTATCTTTTAGCTCAATATAGATTAATCAAGTCAGTTGGTTTACTTAATAGCGAGTACTTAAAACTTAGATAAATAGCGACTTCTAGACCTAAATTTAAAAAAATATTGCGAATGAGAACAAAATGTGTACATTTATTTCCATGATTCGAATGTTAATAAATGAAAAAAACGAGGCAAAAAATGACTAAAAATAACTTAAAAGTGGTGAAAACCACAAAAGATAAAGAATTGGAAGATAAAGAAAAGAATAAAGCTCTAGATGCAGCAATCAGCCAGATAACAGACAGCTTTGGAAAAGGCTCTGTGATGAAACTTGGTGAGCAAAAAGCAATGGATATAGAGTCCATTTCTACAGGATCCTTGAGTTTAGACTTGGCACTTGGAATAGGAGGATTGCCAAAAGGTAGAATTGTTGAAATTTATGGACCAGAATCATCTGGTAAAACTACATTGGCATTACAAGTTGTTGCTGAAGCACAAAAAGCAGGTGGAATTTGTGGATTTGTCGATGCAGAACATGCATTAGATCCAGTTTATGCAAAAAAATTAGGTGTTAATACAGAGGAGTTGCTTATTTCGCAACCAGACACTGGTGAACAAGCATTAGAAATAACAGATACTTTAATTAAATCTGGTTCAATGTCAGTTCTAGTAGTTGACTCTGTTGCAGCATTAACTCCAAGAGCAGAAATTGAAGGAGATATGGGAGATCACCACGTAGGTCTTCAAGCAAGACTAATGTCTCAAGCACTTAGAAAATTAACAGGATCAATTTCAAGAACTAATACAATGGTTATATTCATTAACCAAATTAGAATGAAAATTGGAGTAATGTTTGGAAGTCCAGAGACAACATCAGGAGGTAATTCTTTAAAATTCTACTCGTCTGTGAGAATGGATATTAGAAGAATTGGAGCAATAAAAGATAAAGAGCAAATTGTTGGAAATGCAACAAGAGTAAAAGTTGTTAAAAACAAAGTTGCACCACCGTTTAAAGTTGTTGAGTTTGACTTAATGTATGGAAAAGGAATTAGTAAAGTAGGGGAACTAATCGACCTTGGTGCCAAAGCAGAGATTGTTGAAAAAGCAGGAGCTTGGTACGCTTATAAAGGTGAAAAAATTGGTCAAGGTAGAGAGAATGCAAAACTTTACCTTGAGCAAAATCCAAAAGCTGCGGCTGAGATTGAAATGGCTATTAGAGAAAAAGCTGGTGTTATTTCAAAGAAGATTGAAGGCAATCCTTTAAGTGAAGAAAAGATTGAAGCGCAGAAAAAAGAGGAAGAAGTTCCTACTAAAAAGAATTAGCAGATAACTTTTAGTTATTAAAAAAAGGCGCTCTATTGGGCGCCTTTTTTCCCTTCAGAAGTGTAGACATCATATAAAAATGCTGTATTTTATTAGAATATGGCTAAAACATTAAATGAAATTAGGTCAGCATTTTTGGATTATTTCGAAAAAAATGATCATAAAATAGTTGAGTCTAGTAATCTAGTTCCAAATAATGACCCAACATTAATGTTTGCCAATTCAGGAATGGTTCAGTTTAAAAATGTGTTTACTGGATTGGAAAAGAGAGAGTATCAAAGAGCCACAACCTCTCAAAAATGTGTAAGAGCAGGTGGAAAGCATAACGATCTTGAAAATGTTGGCTATACACCAAGACATCATACATTTTTTGAAATGTTGGGAAACTTTTCTTTTGGAGATTATTTTAAAGATAGAGCTATTGAACTTGCTTGGAACTTAATAACTAAAGAATTTGGGCTAGATAAGAACAGGCTTTATGTAACTGTTTATCATGATGATGATGAAGCCTTTAATTACTGGAATATCTAATTTAAGAAGTTTATTATTAAATTTTACTTTTTTGTTTTCATAAACATTCAAAGGACCACCAGATAATATTATTCCTTTAATATTTTTTCCAAAATTTTTAAATTTTTCTAATTTTTTGTGACTTATTATTTCACAATAAATGCCTAGTTCTCTGATTTTCCTTGCGATTAATTGTGTAAATTGTGATCCAAAATCTACAATTAATATTTTATTAACAGTATCCTCAAGACGCATCTTTTCTTTCAAAATCTTTTAAACGACTTTCAATTGAGGAAATTTTTTCACACATTTCTACACAAATTTTCTTAAAATCTTTACTCAATTGATCTGCTTTTGAAAAATTTGATCTATCTAATTCCATATCAATTAAAAGGAACATTGCTTCTTCATTCTGGGGATCTAAAAGTAAAGTAGTCTTAATATTCTTTTCTTCTTGTCTTTTATCCTCTTCTATTTTGAAAATTTTAGCAAGATAAAGGTAAGATTCTGAGTCTTTTGGGTTGTATACTATATTTCTATGAAATAAAAATTTCGAGGCTTTATATTTTTCTTTATCAAATAAATCCTTGGCTTCATTAAAATAATTATTTTCATTCGCTTTAGAAACAATGCTAAATAAAAAAAAAGTTAATAATAAAATTAAATATCTCATAGTTATTTTTTTACCATATCAATATTATGTACCATACTTTCATAAAAACCTGCTTTAGTTATTTTTACAAACTTTGGTTTTTTTCTTAAATCGATTACTTTCTTAGCTCCCATATAGCCCATTGAAGATTTTAAACCTCCAACTAAGTTGTAAATTATTTTATCAACTTTACCTTTGTATTTAATATATCCCTCAACTCCTTCTGCTACATATTTTGATGTATCCTTTTGCTTTGATTGAAAATATCTGTCTGCAGATCCTTTATTCATTGCACCTATCGATCCCATTCCTCTAAAATATTTGTATAATTTACCATTTTTCTTTATTTTTTTTCCTGGCGCTTCGTCTGTTCCTGCAAATAATGATCCTATCATAACAGCATCTGCCCCTGCTGCTAATGCTTTTGCAATATCGCCAGAAAACTTAATCCCACCATCAGCAATCAATTTAGTTTTACTTTTTCTAATCCCTTTTTTAACATCTAATATTGCACTTAATTGTGGAACACCAATTCCTGCTACAAGTCTTGTTGTACAAATGGATCCCGGGCCTATACCAACTTTTATAATATCCACACCTAACTCAACCAAAAATTTTGCGGCTTCTGCTGTAGCTATATTTCCAGCGCATATTGCAGTTTTTTTAGGACGTAATTTTTTAATTTTTTTAATTATATTTCCAACCTTTTTAGTATGCCCATGCGCTGTATCAATTACTATTATGTCTAAGTTTTCTTTTAATATTTTTTGGGCTCTCTTTAATTCTTTGTCGCTTGCACCTACTGCGGCGCCTACTAATATTTTTTTGGATTTTACCTTTCTAATTTCTTTAATCTGTTCCTCGATGCTTAAGTTTCTGTGAATTATTCCTAATCCTCCTGCTTGCCCCATAGCAATCCCCATTGAAGATTCTGTAACAGTATCCATTGCTGATGACAAAAGAGGTATTTTTATATTTAAACTTTCTGTTAAATTTATAGAGGTATTTACTTCGCTAGGTAGAATTTCTGAGTAATTTGGGGCTAATGTAACATCATCAAATGTTAAAGCTTCTTTAATAGTATCCATGTCCTTATATAAATGATTCTTAAAAAAATAAAAGGATAACTATCTCAAATTTCTACAAATTATAAAATTTTCTTTAGAGTCTTTCCTGCTTGATGGTGGCTTAAAAATATCAACATCTTTAAAAGATTTTTTACCTAATGCGACAATCTCGTTAAAAGAAGATCCCATAAATAGTTTTGAAACAAAACTTCCATTTTTATTCAGAAATTCGACAGCAAAATTCATTGCATCTATGCATAGTTCACCTGTAACTAGTGAGTCCACACTTTTATTACCTGTGGTATTAACTGCCATATCTGAGATAATGAGGTCTACTCTCTTTCCAAAATAATTTTGTATATTTTTTTTGTGCTGGCTTTCAGTAAAATCTCCTTTTATGTGTACTAAATTTTTAATTGGTTCAATCTCTTTCAAATCAATTGAAATTATTTTAGAATTATTGAAATTTCTTGAAATGTACTGAGACCAACTACCTGGTGCTGCTCCAAGATCAACTACTAAGTTATTGTTTTTGATTATTCTAAATTTGTCGTTTATTTCTTGTAATTTGTATACAGCTCTTGATCTGTAGCCTTCTAATTTTGATTTTTTAACGTAAATATCTCTTTTTTGCTTAATAATCCAATTTTTCGAAAATTTATTTTTTTTCAACTAGTTCTCAAATCTTAATGATTTTTCAATTATATCTCCGTCTAAGGTTTTAATTTTAGAAATATAATTTTTATCATTTCTTATATTATCATTATTTTTTCCTGCTAAATGAATAATTCCAATTTCATGATTTGGCAAATAAGGTTCAACAAAGGTATTCTGTTTTTTGTCAAATTTAATTGCCTCAATAAGAGTCCAATTACAAATAGCTGGTAAAATTTCTACATCTAAATTATCTGAATATATTGTTATATTCATAGCTATTTGCTCTGATCCCCAAATTTTTCCTGAAGATAATGCTTTTTTTAAATTTTGTTGCCATACATCCCAATGTGGAGCATTTTCTTCTAAACAAAATAATCCAATATTCAAATGGGGCTTAAGAGCAACCTCTCTTGATATTTTTTCTGAAAAACCTGACGATTTCGCATGCTTGTAATTTTGAGATTTTATTCTTGCAAAACTCCCAAATACCCATTCTGCTCTTAATACTCTTCCATATGATCTATCTGCAGAGGTTGCTATTGATAATTTATTATTCTCACACCCTTTAAAATAAAGATCAATTGCATACCATGAATTAACCCAAGCATCTGCATCAATCCATAAATATTTTTTATAACCTGGAAAATAATTTGGCAAGAATGCTCTAGATACCTGACTTTTCAACCACTCTCTTCCTTTAACTTTAAAATTTGGTACTTCTATATCCCATTCAGCTTTTTTGATTTGAAATACTTTTTTTTCTAATATTTTGATTTGTTCCTCTGTTAGCCCTGCATCCATTATACAAATATCAACTGTTTTGCTTTGCTCAAATCTATTAATCGAGTCTATTAATTCGTTTAGAAGATTGAAATAATTTGAGTCTGCTAATGAAATTATTGTATTTTCGTTCATTTATAACACATCTTCATGATGATCGGTATCATCTGCGATGGTTTTTGTATTCTTTCTAATCATAAGATAATGCATTGAACTTATTGGCACCATTAACAAGTAAATCAAACCTGAAACAATAATTGCATTGAATGTATAAACAAGAATTAAACCAAAATATAAAATTATTCCAAATAACAAAAATATAGATGTACTTCTTGGTACAGCTATCCTTTTAAATGAATAAGTTGGTATTTTGCTAATTAATAATATTGAAACAATAATAAACATAATAGGCACAATAATTTGATAATTTAGGTTTAAAAACTGAAATTCACTAATACTTAATATCAATGGCATTAAAACTAGAACTCCGCCTGCAGGAGAAGGAATGCCTTCAAAAAAATTATCTTTCCAAGAACTCTCTTCGTTTGATGAAACATTAAATCTTGCAAGTCTAAGTGCAACGCAAACAACATAAATTAATGAAATTAACCAGCCTATTCTTCCAGTTTCAGACAAAGCCCAAAAATACATTATAAAAGCTGGCGCAACACCAAAACTTATAACATCAGTAAGTGAATCCAATTCTTTACCAACTTTAGAAGTTCCTTTAATCAATCTTGCAATTCTACCATCTAATCCATCAATTATCGCAGCTACTATAACTGCGATTATAGACAATTCAAATTTCCCATCAAATGCAAACTTAATTGATGTTAAGCCAATACAAACTCCTACAAGTGTTAAAATATTTGGTAAAATAACTCTTGTCTTTTTATTTGAAACTAGTTTAATATTTTTATTTTGTGGCTCCATTTAGTTATTTTTTTGCGATTAAAGTTTCACCTGCTGTAGTTTTTTGGTCAACTTTTACTAAAGGGGTATAGTTCTCAAAATAGATATCGGCTCTACTTCCAAATCTAATCATTCCTATTCTTGAACCTTGTTCTACAAGCTCATCTTTAGAAACTTCTGTTACAATCCTTCTAGCAATAAGTCCTGCGATTTGAACAACAATTATATCTTCTCCATCAGAATTTTTTATTTTATAGTAATTTCTCTCATTATCCTCACTGGCCTTATCTAATGATGCATTAAAAAATTTTCCTGGTTTGTAAAGTATTTCAGATATTACTCCAGAACATGGAGATCTATTTACATGACAGTCAAACACATCCATGAAAATACTAATTTTTTTCATTTGTTTATTTTCTAATCCTAATTCTTTAGGACCATTTGTATCCATTACCTGCAGTACAACTCCATCAGCAGGGCTTGTAAGATAATTATCATCTCCAATAGAAATTCTTTCAGGATCTCTAAAAAAATAGTAGCACCAAATAGTTAGTATCAACCCAACAAAACCGAGAAATCCATTTATGAAATAGAGAATTATAGTTACGATTGCAAAAATTATAATAAATTTATAACCTTCATTGTGAATTTTTAGAAATATTTTACTCATGACAATCCTATAATTGATAATTTTCGATTAATATGTATACAAAAAGAATAAATTCAACTATTAAGATATATCGAAAAAATGAGTAAAATTAAGGTTAAAAACCCCATTGTAGAATTAGATGGTGATGAAATGACCCGAGTTATATGGGACTTCATAAAAAATAAGCTCGTTTTAACTTACCTTGATCTAAAAATTGAGTACTACGATTTAGGGATGGAAAGTAGAGATAAAACAGAAGATAAAATCACAATTGAATGTGCTAATGCGATTAAAAGAAATGGTGTTGGTATTAAATGTGCAACAATCACGCCAGATGAGGATAGAGTAAAAGAATTTAATTTAAAGAAAATGTGGAGATCTCCAAATGGTACTATAAGAAATATTATTGGAGGAACTGTTTTTAGAGAACCTATAATTTGTAAAAATATTCCAAAACTTGTTCCATCTTGGACAGATCCGTTAATTATAGGAAGACATGCTTTTGGTGATCAATACAGAGCAACAGATTTTACAGTACCTGGAAAAGGTAAATTAGAAATAAAATGGACAGCAGAAGATGGTTCTGACGAAAGAAAATATGAAGTCTTTAATTTTCCTGGACCTGGGATAGCATTATCAATGTATAACTTAGATAAATCAATAGAAGACTTTGCGAGATCTTGTTTTAATTATGGACTAATTAAAAAATGGCCAGTCTACCTTTCAACAAAAAATACAATTTTAAAAAGATATGATGGAAGGTTTAAAGATATTTTTGAAGAAGTATTTGAAAATGAATTTAAAGGACAGTTCGATAAAAATAAAATTACTTATGAACATAGATTAATTGATGACATGGTTGCATGTGCAATGAAATGGCATGGTAAATATATCTGGGCATGTAAAAATTATGACGGAGATGTTCAATCTGATACAGTTGCTCAAGGATATGGGTCGTTAGGTTTAATGACAAGTGTTCTACTTGCTCCAGATGGTAAGACTATGGAAGCAGAGGCAGCGCATGGAACAGTAACTAGACACTTTAGAATGCACCAACAAGGAAAAGAAACCTCAACAAATCCAATTGCTTCAATTTTTGCCTGGACACGAGGTTTGGCTCATAGAGGAAAGCTAGATGGAAATGAGGAGTTGATTAAATTTGCAGAAACACTTGAAAAAGTTTGTGTTAATTGTGTAGAAGAAGGTTCAATGACTAAAGACTTAGCTATATTGATAGGTCCCTCAACAAAATATCTTACTACAAATCAATTTTTAGATACTTTAGATGGTAAGTTGAGACAAAAACTAAATTAAAGATTTTATTTTTTCAAAAGCTTCATCAATTTTATCTTTGAATTGGCCTCCGGCTTGTGCAAAATCTCTTCTACCACCACCACCTTTGCCGCCAATAATTTCAGAGCCTGTTTTTGCAAATTTAACAGCATCATACTTATCGATAAGTTCTTCAGTAATTCCAACTGCAAGGCCTACTTTGTCTTCTAAACTAGCAAAAACTATGATTATTCCATTTTTTAGCTCCTTTTTTCCAGCATCTACCAATTTTCTTAGTTCTCTAGGTGGAAGATCTTCAACTTTTTGGAGTCTTACGTTAACATCTTTAATCTTAATATCTTGAATTATATTTTTGGAATTATTACCCAAAATTGAACTAAATTTTAATTGCTCTAGTTGTTTTGATAATTCTTTAATTAAAATCTTATTATCCTCATTTTCTAGACTTGGTTTTCCCCCTAATTTGATTATTTGTTTTGATAGGTCATTAATCATTTCTTCATCTTTTTGTGCAGATAAGTCAGATAATTTCTCTTTATTTTGTAAAAAACTATTTAATTGATTTTCCCTAAGAGCCTCAACTCTTCTAACGCCTGCTGCAATTGAAGATTGGCTAATAATTTTAAATTTTCCAATATCACCAGTATTTCTTACGTGTGTACCGCCACATAATTCAGTGGAAAAATACTTTTCTTTCTCATCTCCCATTGATAAAACTCTAACTTCTTCTCCGTATTTTTCTCCAAAAAGTGCTAATGCTCCATTATTAACCGCTTCTTTTGGTGTCATGATCCTTGTTTTAACATCTGATTTTTTTTGAATCATAGAATTAACATGGCTTTCTATTTTTTCAATTTCCTGATCTGAAATAGGCTTCATGTGACTAAAATCAAATCTTAATCTATCTGGTGCAACTAATGATCCTTTTTGTGTAACATGAGTTCCTAATACTCTTCTTAAAGATTCATGTAGAAGGTGAGTTGCTGAATGATATGCTCTAACATTATTTCTTCTCTCAACATCAATTTTCATCTCAACATTGTCTTTGGTTTTTATGCTTCCTGATTTAACTTTGCCATAGTGTACAAAAAGATCACCTAATTTTTTTTGGACGTCCAATATCTCAAACTTAAAGTCTCCAGATATTATTTCACCAGTATCTCCTACCTGTCCACCTGACTCTCCATAAAAAGGAGTTTGATTTAAAATAATAATTCCTTCATCATCTTCATTCAATTCATTTACTTCTTTATTGTCTTTTAATAATGATAAAATAATTCCTTCTGCTTGGTCAGTTTCATATCCTAAGAATTCTGAAGGACCTAATTTGTCCTTTATTGAAAACCAAATATCATCTACAGCACTATCACCCGAACCTTTCCAATTTTTCTTAGCAAGCTCTTTACTTTCTTTCATTAAACTATGAAATTTATCATTATCTATTGTTAAAGATTTATTTTTTAAGATATCTTGTGTCAGGTCTAATGGAAAACCATATGTATCATAGAGTTTAAAGGCTACTTCTCCAGGTAATATCTTATTTATTTTAGTTATTTCCTCATTTAATATTTTAATGCCCCTATCTAAAAGAATTAAAAATTTTTCTTCCTCCATTCTTAATGTTTCTTTTATTAAAGACTCAGCTCTTTCTATTTCAGAATAATTTCCTTTCATCTCATCTTTTAGAGTTTGAAAAATATTAAAAAAGATTGGTTCTTTTGAGCCAAGTAAGTGGGAATGTCTCATTCCTCTTCTCATTATTCTTCTTAAAACGTAACCTCTTCCCTCGTTTGATGGCAATACTCCTTCGGCAATTAAAAACGAGCTTGCACGTAAGTGGTCTGCTATTACTCTAAAACTTGCTAAATTCTCTTTATTTGGTTTAACTTTTAAAATTTCAGCAGTGGTATTTATTATTTTTTTAAAATGATCTGTTTCATAATTATCGTGAGTTCCTTGAAGTAATGCAGCAATTCTTTCTAAACCCATTCCAGTATCAACTGATGGTTTTGGCAGATTAATTCGTTTATCTTTAGAAATTTGCTCATACTGCATAAAGACTAAATTCCAAATTTCTATAAACCTATCTCCATCTTCATTTTTTGTTCCAGGTAATCCACCCTCTAAGTGGTCTCCATGATCATAAAAAATCTCTGAACAAGGACCGCAAGGTCCAGTTTCACCCATAGACCAAAAATTATCCGATGTTGCTATCCTTATGATTTTGTCATCACCTAGCCCAGCAATTTT
>JACWDO010000060.1 GCA_014654115.1 Pelagibacterales bacterium SAG-MED17
CTAATTCTAGAGAAGATATCAAAGAGGCAAATGCGGGCGATATAGTTGCTCTTGCAGGATTAAAAAATACCATTACTGGACATACACTTGCTAACAAAGATACACCTGTATTGCTTGAGCCAATGGAATTTCCTGATCCAGTTATTGAAATTGCAGTTGAACCCAAGACTAAAGCTGACCAAGAGAAGATGGGAGAAGCTCTAGGCAGATTAGCAAAAGAAGATCCATCGTTTAGAGTAACTTCCGATGAGGAATCGGGACAAACAATAATAAAAGGTATGGGTGAACTGCATCTTGATATAATTGTAGATAGAATGAAAAGAGAATTCAAAGTTGAGGCAAATGTTGGCGCACCTCAAGTTGCATATAGAGAAACAATCCTTACACCTGCTGAAAATGACTACACCCATAAAAAGCAAAGTGGTGGAGCGGGACAATTTGCAAGAGTTAAACTTACCGTTGAACCTCTTGAGCCTGGAAAAGGTAGAGAGATAGAAAGTAAAATTAAAGGGGGTGCAATTCCCAAAGAATTTATACCAGGTGTGGAAAAAGGTGTAGAAACAGTTGCTGATGGTGGAATTTTAGCAGGCTTCCCTCTAATTGATTATAAAGTCACAATAGTTGATGGTTTACATCACGATGTTGATTCTAGTGTCCTAGCTTTTGAGTTAGCGTCAAGGCAGTGTTTTAAAGAAGCATGCGCTAAAGCTACTTTAAAACTACTTGAACCCATTATGAGGGTAGAAGTAGTTACGCCTGAAGATTACATGGGTGATGTTATAGGAGATTTAAACAGTAGACGAGGTCAAATAAGTACGCAAGAGCAAAGGGGTAACGCAACTGTAATAACAGCAATGGTGCCATTAGCAAATATGTTTGGGTATATTAATAACTTAAGGTCTATGTCACAAGGAAGAGCCCAATATTCAATGTTCTTTGATCACTACGATAAAGTTCCACAGAATGTACAAGACGAGGTTACTAAAAAGACAGGATAATATGGAAAAGCAAAATATAAGAATTAAACTAAGAGCCTATGATAATAAAGTACTAGATCAATCTACAGCGGAAATAGTAAACACTGTAAAAAGAACTGGTGCTAATATTAAAGGTCCAATACCATTGCCAACAAAAAAAGAAAGATACACAGTACTAAGATCACCACATATAGATAAAAAAAGTAGAGAACAATTTGAGACCAGAACACACAAAAGATTAATAGATATTATTGAACCAACACCTCAAACAGTAGAAGCATTAATGAAATTAGACTT
>JACWDO010000061.1 GCA_014654115.1 Pelagibacterales bacterium SAG-MED17
GGGAAAATCAAGTTTAGAGTGTGCTAAATTAATAAAAAAATCTGGCGCAATTTTATTAGGATTTGCATGTTTAATTGATAGATCTACCGCACAAACTTTAAAAATAAAAAGAAAAAAAATTGTCTCACAAGTAAAATTAAGAATTCCAACTTTTAAAGAAAAAAATATTCCTCAAAGTCTAAAAACAATACCAATTACGAAACCTGGAAGTAGATTTTTAAAATGAAAAAAAGGCTAGGGGTTAATATTGACCATGTTGCAACTTTGAGAAATGCTCGAGGTGAAAAGCATCCTGATCCATATACTTTAGCTTTAGATGTTTTAAAAGCTGGTGCGGATTCTATTACTGTTCATTTAAGAGAGGATAGAAGACATATTAATGATATTGATTTAAAAATCCTTTCATCTAATAAATCAATTCCAATTAATTTAGAAATAGCCTCAGATCCAAAAATAATTAAAATTGCACTAAAACATAAACCTTCATTTATTTGTCTTGTACCTGAAAAAAGAAATGAAGTTACCACTGAAGGCGGATTAAATTTAAAAAAAAATAAAAATAAAATCACAAAAATATTAAAAGTCTTTAATAGGAATAATATTAGAACCAGCTTATTTATAAATCCATCTCTTCAAGATATAAAATTATCAAAAACCTTAGGAACCAAATGTATAGAAATTCATACTGGAAAGATTTCTAATCAAATAAAACAGAAAAAAAATTATTCTAAGGAACTTAATAAAATTAAAAAATGTGCCTCTTATGCAAAAAAAATAGGTTTAGAAGTTCACGCTGGACATGGAATGGACTATAAGACAACAAAAATATTAAATAAGATAAAACAAATTCAAGAATTTAATATAGGGCATTTTATAATTGGAGAGTCTTTATCGCATGGTATTTCAAAAGTAGTTAAACAATTTATTAAAATATTAAGATAATGGATATAATAGGCAATGGAGTTGATATTATCAAAAATAGTAGAATCAATAGTTCTTTAAAAATTAAAGGTTTTTTAAATAGAATTTTTACAAAAAAAGAAATTTATCAAGGGAAAAAATTAAAAAATAAAATAAATTTTTATGCAAAAAGATTCGCTGCAAAAGAGGCATTTGTTAAAGCAATTGGCACAGGCTTTAGATCTGACATAAATTTTATAGATATTGAAATCAAGAATTACAGAAATGGAAAACCATACATTTCATTATCTAAAAAATTAAAAAATTTTCTTAGAAAAAAATTTAAAATCCAAAAATATAAAGTCTTTTTAT
>JACWDO010000062.1 GCA_014654115.1 Pelagibacterales bacterium SAG-MED17
GAAAAGCACCAGTACACTCTTTCCATTTAATTGTTCGGTAAACGAATACACCTGTGAATAATGCAACCATTGCTGTAATAGCGCCAGCCTCAACAACCGATGCCACACCACCCATTACTGATCCTACTAAAACTAAAGGTATTAAAAGGGCGAAAGATGATCGATATAATTCTTTACCAGCTCGACGTATCGAAAATGGTTGATCACTGCGCTCGAAGTTATATTTGATTGCGAAGTAATGATTAATTATCATGATCACAACGCCTATCAATATACCTGGAACAATCCCAGCTGCAAATAATGCTGCAATTGAAATCTCAGTCGAGTTAGCAAGTACAATCATCATAATACTAGGAGGAATTATCCCTCCGATAGTAGAACTTACACCAGTAACTGCAGCCGAAAATGCAGCGGGATAGCCAGCTTTTTTCATAGCTGGTAAAACTAATGCTCCCACTGTAGCTGTATCAGCCACTACAGAACCATTCATCCCTGCAAAAAACATACTCACAAGTACATTTACTTGAGCTAACCCTCCTCGTATACGTCCAATTAATGCTCTACTCAAAGCTACTAAACGATCTGTAATTGTAGCACTTGTCATTAACTCACCTGTCAACATAAAGAATGCAATCGCAGTCAATGGAACTGAATCAATTGCTGTAAACATTTGACTAGGTATTAAAACTAGAGGAACAGCATCTGTTAGTAAAATATAAACAAATGGTATCAGTATTAATATAAAGCCAATAGGAGCTCCTAATAAAATTAGAAAAAGGAGTACTACGAGTAAAATAATACTTTCCATAAATATTTATAAGTTATGATTTGTTTTAGGTAAAGATCATCTAACTCTAATAATTGAGCTAAATGATCTTTACACTATTTTATTTGAACGATTTACAGAGCCCCAGCTGCCTCTAACTGAGCTACAAATCCATCCATGCCTTGTTCCATAAGCACTCTTTTCGCTACCTCTGGTTCAAAAGTACCTTTAGCATCTAACCAAGCACCGATTGCTCCTGCTCTCCACTTAGACATTTCTGCTTCAGATGGTACATACCACTCTTTAGCAGATGCTTTAATTGCATCTTCACCATTCTTAATCCAAGCGTTATCAAGCTCATTTACTTTTTCTCCATAAGCATCAGCTGCTGTATGTAGCCATTTTTTTTCTTGAGCGGACAATGCATTATACTGTTTTGCATCCATCGCTAAAATGTTTCCAGACCACATTCCTCCGATCTCTGTGAAATACTTT
>JACWDO010000063.1 GCA_014654115.1 Pelagibacterales bacterium SAG-MED17
CTCCAAATTGACTTTTGATTTTTTTTCTTACAATTTTTTCTAGAACCCTATCTATTAGTTTTTCTATATTTGATAATGGTTGTTTATTTATTTTTTTCCTTCCTAATTGTAACATTTTAAAAATTAACCCTTTTTTTATCCCAGTCGCTTTACTGAAAGTTGCATTAATTTTTTGAAATAAATTTTGATAAAATCTAGGCACTGCTGTCATTAATTGGGGTTTGCAGTCATTCATATTTTTTATTAATTTATCTATACTCTCAGCATAGAATATTTTTGCTCCTACGCTTATTTGAACAAATTGGACTGTGTGCTCATAAGAATGTGAAAGAGGTAGCCAAGTCAAAAATCTAGTTTGATCTGTCAACAAAGGTCTCAAGATATCTAAAGCACCATTACAATTATTTAAAATACCACCATGACTCAAAATTACACCTTTCGGATTACCCTGTGTTCCAGACGTGTAAATAATACAAGCTGGATCATTTCTTTTAATTGATAAATCTGGAGCATTTAAATCTTGATAATCTAAATTTGAAAATAATAGATTAACATTTATATATTTGTCTTTATCTATATCTAATTCTTCAAAAGAAAAAATTTTAACAATAAAACTTTTTTTATTAATAATATCTTTTACTTTATTAAATTGTTCTTGATTAGAGACAAATATTAATTTTGGATTACAATTATCAATTATATATTCATAGTCTTTCTCAGCATATGTTGTATATGCTGGAACAGTAATAGCTTCAGATAACATTACAGAAAGATCAGATATAAACCACTCTGGTCTATTTTCGGAAATTAGTAAACATCTATCACCTTTATTTGCATATTTTTTTATCTCTAAAGAAAGTTTTTTTATTGAATGGAAAGTTTTTTCCCATGTGAAATAATTATTTGGATCTTTTAAGGATGTTAAAAGAATATTATCTTTTTTTTGTTTATTGTAATTAATAAAAAAAAGATCAACAAGGTTATTAATGTTTTCTGTACTCATAAATTTTTGGTGGGCAAAGAGAGAATCGAACTCTCACAGTATTGCTACCATTGGATTTTGAGTCCAACGCGTCTACCAGTTCCGCCATTCGCCCAAAGCTATGTATATTTTAACTAATAGTATTAAATCATCAATTGTATTAAAAGAAAATATGTTTAAAGAGCTATATAATAAAACTATAAAACTTGCAGGTCATAAACGATCTAAATCTATTTTAGGATTTATATCTTTTATTGAAAGCTTTATATTT
>JACWDO010000064.1 GCA_014654115.1 Pelagibacterales bacterium SAG-MED17
TTTTATAATTTCGTTCTGAATTCTATTCAAACCCCATACTATTTTATTTTTAATTTTAAAATTTATAATTTTTTGTCTAAACAGCATCTCGACATGCACAATTGAAGCTTCAATATCTTCCCTGAATAACCTTTTATCAATTGCTATTGATCCACCGACCTTTTTGAAAAGGTTTTTTGATTCCTTTTTTATTCTAGTATTCCAAATTGGTTGATTGTTTTTATTTTTACCCATGATATTTAATTATTTTAAATTTTATGAAATTCATTTTTTTAAATTATCTTATAATAATATTTTACTTAATATCATCTAGCGTCTCATATTCAATAGAACGTCCAGAAATTAAGAATCTTATAGTATATAAAGACAAAAAAAAAATTGAAAATATAGAATTTATTAAATCTGACGGTCAAAAAGTAAGTTTAAATAATTATAAATCAAACCCATTAATAATAAATTTCTGGGCTACTTGGTGCGTTCCTTGTAAAAAAGAAATGCCATCTTTAGATAAAATTAAAACTTTAAGCGAATTTAAAAATATTAATATAATCCCAATTAATATTGGTGGTGACAGTTATAAAAAATCAAAAGAGTTTTTTGACGAAATCAAAATTAAGAATTTAGATGTATTTACAGGATCTGGACCAGAGTTTTCACAGCTATTTAAACTCAGAGGATTACCCACAACAATTTTAATAGACCAAAACGGTTTTGAAGTTGGAAGAATTGTTGGCTACATTGATTTTAATGATCAATCTTTACTTGACTGGTTAGCAAAAAACTTATGAAATTTTCATTAAATACAACAATAATAAAACCAGAAAACAACGAGGAAGTTAAGAGTGCAGTAATTTTACTCCATGGATATGGAGGCGATGGCAAAGACATAAGTATGCTTACCTTAAATTGGAAAAGATTTTTGAAAAATACAGTTTTTTTATGTCCTGATGCACATGAAGTATGCAGTATAAATCCAACAGGGTTTCAATGGTTTGATTTAAATAATGAGGATTTAGAATATACTCTTCAAGAATCAAAAAAGGCAGAAAACGTTCTTAAGAATTATATTTTAGAAGTAAGTGATTATTTTAATTTAGAATATTCACAAATTTGCATTTCTGGTTTTAGTCAAGGATGCATGATGTCATTAAATATTGGTCTGACATCAGAAAAAGAATTTAGTTGTATTGTGGGATTTTCTGGAAGAATCATAAATATGAAAGATCTATCTACAAGAATA
>JACWDO010000065.1 GCA_014654115.1 Pelagibacterales bacterium SAG-MED17
ACTTAAAAAATCTTCAAAAAAACAATAGCAAGAAGCACATAGATAGAATTCTAGAATTTAAATCCTTACATAATTGTATTTTGGCTAGTCATGACGATACAACAGAAAATGATGTTCATAATTCAAATAAATATGGAGTAAAATTAGCTGAATTTCCAACAACATTGGAGGCTGCTAAAACTTCTAAAGATTACAATATAAAGGTTATGATGGGTTCTCCAAATTTACTTAGAGGAGGTTCACACTCTGGCAATATCTCTGCTAAAGAACTTTTAGAAAATGATTGTCTAGATATTTTAAGCTCAGATTATATTCCATCCTCATTAATTGTATCTGTTGTCAAATGGGGTTTAGAAATTGATAATCTTCCAAAAGCATTTGCAGCAGCTAGTCACGCTCCGTCTATAGCTACAAATTTAAATGACAGGGGTTCCATTGACAATAATAAGAGAGCAGATTTAATAAGGTTTAAAATTTATCAAAATTTACCAGTTGTAAAAAATGTTTGGTCAAACGGAATCCAAGTAAGTTAAAATAACCCAGTTGTATAAGAATACTTAATTATACCTGCAATCATTATCGGTATTTGTAGTGAAAAATTTGTTAATAAAGGTTTATCCTTTGTAATGGTACCAACAATAGTCCAACCGATTATACCTAAACTGTGAGGTATCATGCTATAAGGATAGTAATCTAAATAAAAAGTTAATATTCCTAAAAGCGTCAAAACTGTGCTTGTCCATTTTAATATTCTGATATTTGCAGTCATTTTCTCTCCTTTTTTTTTAAATCTATTATCATTTTAAATTATGATAATATTATATTAAAGATTTGTTAAAATTAATTTCTATTAATGCTTAATTAAATTATTAATAAAATTTATTAATTTTAAATTATTTATTTAATGCATCTTCAAGATAATCTAGTCTATCTTGACCCCAAAAAATCTCATTATTTAATACGTAAGAAGGAGAGCCAAATACACCGTTATCAACCGCGTCTTTTGAATTCTTTTGATACTCCAAGTTTACATCATCAGTCAAAGCTAACTTCATCATCTCTTCAAAGTTTAAATTTAATTTTTCACAAATTTCCTGAAGTGTATTGTGATCAGAAATATCTTTATCCATAGACCATAAAT
>JACWDO010000066.1 GCA_014654115.1 Pelagibacterales bacterium SAG-MED17
ATATGAAACTAATTTCTTTTGTTTTTTCATTTAGAAATGAGGAAAAAAATTTGAATGAATTAATAAAAAGAGTTCATGAAGAAGTAAAAAAATTAAAGAATTATAATTATGAATTAATATTTGTTAATGATGATTCAGACGATAATTCAGAAATAATATTAAAAGATTTACAAAAAAATTTTCCAATAACAATTATAAACATGTCCAGAACTTTTGGTGTTGGGCCATGTGTATTGGCAGGATTTAAACATACTAGTGGTGATTGTATTGTTTATATGGATTCTGATTTACAAGATCCTCCTGAGATTGTTAATAAACTTTTAACCAAATACGAAAATGGTGCAGACGTTGTACACACAATTAGAACTAAAAGATTGGGAGAGTCTAGATTTAAATTATTAATTACTAAAATTGCATACAAGATCATAAATTTTTTATCAGACATAAAATTACCTAATGAGGCTGGGGATTTTAAATTAATCTCTAGAAAAGCTTTAGATAAAATTTTAGATCAAAATGAATTTAGACCATACATAAGAGGGTTATCTATTTGGGTAGGTTTTAAACAAGCCTACGTAGAATATGTTCGTGAATCCAGATTTGATGGTAAAACTAAATTTCCGTTATTATCTGCAGGACCAGTTCATCAATTTATAAGTGGTATTACCGCGTATTCACTTAAACCTCTATATTTAGGAATAATTATTGGAATGATTTCTATTTTTTTTTCATTTTCATTAATACTGTATACTTTATACACAAAGTTTACAGGATTAGCAGTGCCTGGTACAGCTGGAATAATCATAACTATATCTTTTTTTTCTGGAATAATTTTATTTACTTTAGGCATAACAGGAATTTATATAGCAAGGGTATTTGAGGAAGTAAGAGGGAGAAAATCATATGTTATTAAAGAAATTTTAAAACCAAAAAAAAACGAAACTCTTAAATAATTAATATATTTTTACTTTTGTGAAAAAAATAATTCCACTTCTTTTATCCTTTATTTGTGCTCTTATAATTTTAATTTTTTGGGATAGAATAAAATTACCTTATGATGAAAACAATCTCATAATAGGTAATTATT
>JACWDO010000067.1 GCA_014654115.1 Pelagibacterales bacterium SAG-MED17
AGATACATACTTATAAGTACATTTGTTTCAGTAGGGACAGTGATAGTTACCTTAGTTTTTGCAATACCAGCTGCTTATGCTGTAGCAAGGCTAAATTTCTTCGGAAAAAATTTTTTGTCAACTTCGATTTTAATTATTTACATGTTTCCTGCTATTGTATTAGTAATTCCTTTATATACAGTTTTTAGTCAATTAGGTTTAAGGAACTCGGTAGGTGGTTTATTAATTGTTTACACAGCAACTACTTTGCCAGTTGCAATTTATATGTTACAAGGTTACTTCAGAAGCATCCCCAAAGAGCTAGAAGAAGCAGCAATCATGGATAAATTAAATTGGTTTGGTATAATTATTAAAATAATTCTACCTTTAAGTATACCTGCAATTTCATCAGTCGCTTTGTACGTCTTTATGATTGCATGGAATGAATTTTTATTTTCTCTTATGTTTTTAGACAATCCAAATTCATTCACCTTATCAAGAGCAATACAATATCTTAGTGGTGATGCGGAAACACCAAGACAATATTTAATGGCTGGGTCAGTAGTTGTAACTATACCTGTTTTATTAATTTTTGTTTATTTTGAAAAATATTTAGTCAGCGGTCTTACAGCGGGAAGTGTAAAAGGTTAATGGAAGATTTTATTAAATCATCTAAGAAAGTTTTATTAGGTAATAAAAAAAAGGGATATACGTTACCAACTAATAACAAATTATACCCAGCACAATGGAATTGGGATTCAGGTTTTATTGCGTTAGGATATTCTCATTTTAAACTTAAATATGCTCTAGATGAAATTAAGACATTGATAAGAGGTCAATGGAAAGATGGGATGATACCTCATATTCTATTTCATGACTTAAAAACAGATTACTACCCAAACCACTCAGTCTGGGCTTGTGGAAATAAAATACATTCATCTGGTATTACTCAACCACCAATTCTTGCTATAATTACAAAATTAATTTTAGACAAAAATAGAATTAATAATAAATATAAAGCTGATTTTAAAAAAATAGTTAAAGGGATTCTAAAATATCACAAATGGTTCATTAAATTCAGAGATCCAAATAATT
>JACWDO010000068.1 GCA_014654115.1 Pelagibacterales bacterium SAG-MED17
TTGCAATTGCATTAACAGCCGAAATTTTCATTTCTTCATTTATTGTTTTTGCTCTAACATCGAGTGCACCTCTAAAAATATAAGGAAAACCAATTAAATTATTAACCTGGTTTGCATAATCTGATCTACCTGTTGCTATAATCGCATCCTTTCTTATTTTGTATGCTTCCTCAGGTAAAATTTCTGGGTCAGGGTTTGCACATGCAAATATGATTGGGTTTTTTGCCATTTTTTTAATCATTTCTTTTTTAAGAATACCTGCAGATGATAATCCTAAAAAAACATCTGCATTTTTTAATGCATCATTTAAGTCTTTATCATTTGTTTTTTTTGCATACTTCAGTTTCCACTTATTTAATCCTTTTCTATTTAATTTAATTACACCCTTGCTATCAATCATTGTTAAATTTTGTTTTTTTACTCCTAATTTTAAAAATAAATCTGAGCATGCCATAGCAGATGCTCCTGCACCGTTTACAACAACTTTAATTTTAGAAATTTTTTTTTTAGTAATATGAATTGAATTAATAAGTGCTGCTGATGTAATAATTGCTGTTCCATGTTGGTCATCGTGAAATACAGGTATATCGAGTACTTTTTTTAAATTTTCCTCGATTATGAAACATTCTGGCGCAGCAATATCTTCAAGATTAATACCTCCAAAGCTGACAGAAAAGTTTTTTATGCTATTAACTATTTCTTCAGGATCTTTACTATCAATTTCTAGATCAATTGCATCTATATCTGCAAATCTTTTAAATAAAACTGCTTTGCCCTCCATTACAGGTTTTGATGAAATCGCTCCTAAATTTCCTAATCCCAAAATTGCAGATCCATTACTTATGACTGCAACTAAATTTCCTTTAGTTGTATAATCATATGCTAGCTCTGGATTTTTATAAATCTCTCTAACTGGTGCCGCTACTCCTGGAGAATATGCTAAAGCTAAGTCCCTTTTAGATGTCATTGGTTTAGAAGAATTTATCTCAATCTTGCCAGGTTTATTTGAATTATGAAATTCAAGAGCCTCTTTATCTGAATAATGTTCAATTTTGTTTTT
>JACWDO010000069.1 GCA_014654115.1 Pelagibacterales bacterium SAG-MED17
TAATAAAGGAAAACTTAAGGAAATAGCAGGCTTATTACCCAAAAGTTTAAAAATTTATTCAAATTTGGACTTTAAAATATCTAGCCCGATAGAAACTGGCACCACATTTAAACAAAACTCCCTTTTAAAAGCAAAATATTTTTCAGCAAAAACTAATAAAATTTGTATGTCAGATGATTCAGGAATTGAAATTGATATTTTAGATAAAGCACCCGGGGTATTTTCAGCAGATTGGTCAGGAAAAAAAAGAGATTTCAATTTAGCTATCAAGAAAGTCTACAGAGAAATTTCTAAAAAAGATAAAAATTGGAAAAAAAAAAAAATTGAGTGCAAGATTTATATGTGTACTTACTATCTTTTGGCCAAACAATAAATTTATAAGTAAAATTGGTAAAATTGAGGGGCGAATATCTAACGTGAAGAAAGGAAATAATGGTTTTGGATACGATCCAATTTTTATTCCTAAAGGAAAAAAATTAACTTTTGGTGAAATGGAGCCACAAAAAAAATATAGAATAGATCATCGCTCTAATGCATTCAAAAAAATCAAAAAATTTTTTTGAATTTATTATCTTCAATACTATAAAAATTAAGTTGATGAGTAATAGTATTTTTACTTATTTCAAAAATTCCTATTTTACCCTTAAATTTATTTTTTTTATAAAATATTTTTTTTGAAATATTAAAGTCATTTTCATAAATTAAAAAATAGACCAATCCAATCAAATCATAACTTAAAAAAGAGAGTTGGTCTCCGTCTAAACCATAAGTATTTTTAAATTCATTCATAAATAATTCATAATTATTTTTATTTATTGATGGAAAGTATATTGGATGTATAGAATTTTCTTTTAAGAGGCTCTCATCAAACCATTGATTTAATGTTATATAAGAAATTCTCTTTGAAGAGACATCTGTATATAAAAGTGATGTAGCAACACTTTTCAAATTTTCATCAAAGTCAGCAATTACCACAGAGTCAAAATTAATATTTCCTAGCGTATCTTTTTTTCTTTAAGTTTTGTATTTTTCTCTCTTTGTCTTTAAATGATAATTC
>JACWDO010000007.1 GCA_014654115.1 Pelagibacterales bacterium SAG-MED17
ATAATAATAAAATCAAAGTTCAAAAAAGTAATGAAACATTAATTAATCAGATTAACCATTTCTCACAAGTTGTTATGAAAAAAGAAAAACCTAAAGTAACTGGCCAAAGGTGGAAAATCAGTTTTAAATGACGTTTTGTTATATTCTGAACCAATAAAAGAAAGAGGATTTAATTTCATGGACTCACCAGGATATGACCCTGTATCTGTTACAGGTCAGGTAGCTTCAGGTGCTAATGTTATATGCTTTACAACCGGAAGAGGCTCATGCTTTGGGTGCAAGCCTGTTCCAAGTTTAAAATTATCAACAAATACAGAAATGTTTAAAAGAATGGAAGAAGATATGGATATTAATTGTGGTTATATTGCAGATGGATCTAAAACTATTGAGGATGTTGGTGAAGAAATTTTGAATTTAATTATTGATACCGCTTCAGGTAAAAAATCAAAAAGTGAAATTAATGGCTACGGTGACGAGGAATTTAATCCTTGGCAAGTAGGCGTTGTAATGTAATTTTTTGATAAATTTTTAACAAATTATCATGTCTAAAAATCAAAATGCTTCATTAATTAAAGTTATTTTTCTATCTGCTTCAGGTTTTTTTTTGTTTGTGTGCATGGACTCGACAGCAAAATATTTAGGTGGCGTGATGCCAGTTACACAAGTTGTATGGGGAAGATTTTTTTTTCATTTTTTTGCAATTTGTATATATTTTTTAATATTCAAGCCAAAGCTTAATTTAAAAAGAAACTTCAAGATTCAAATTATTAGATCCTTATTAATGGTGTGTGCAACTTTCTTCATGTTTAATTCTTTGCAGAGATTTGATTTAGTAGATATTTATGTTGTATTTTTTAGCGCTCCATTAATTGTATCTTTATTATCAGCATATTTCTTAAAAGATTTTTTATCCCCCAAAGGTTTAGTTTTGATGCTTTTAAGTTTTGCGTCAATTATTTATGCTTTAGGACCAAGTATGAAAATTATATCTCTTGAATTAATATTTCCAATTGTTCCTCCATTATGTTGGGCCTTTTATCAATTTTTTACAAAACTTATTTCTGGAAATAACGAGCCTTTCTCTGCAGTTTTTTATACTGCTGTTACTGGGGCTTTGATATTTACTATCTATATTTCATTCAATTGGGTGCAAATAGAAAATAATATTTATTGGATTGGTTTGGTTGCTATGGGTATCTTTGGATTCATAAGCCATTTCATAATTATTTATGCAATCCAATTATCAAATTTATCTTTCGTAACCAACTTTCAATACTCGCAACTTTTATGGTCAACAATAATTAATTTTTTAATTTTTGGAGTTCCAGCAGACATTAGTAAAATAATAGGTCTTATAGGAATTATAATTTTTGGTGTTTTGTTTATAAGAGTTGAGGGTTCCAAAAAATTAAAAAAAATTAATTAATTTTTATTCTTTTTCCAGATTTAGAGCTTTTTTTTATTGCATCAAAAATGATTAGGGAATTTAAACCATCTAGGCCAGTTACTTTAGGTTTTTCTTTTTTCATAACAACTTGTGAGAAATGGTTAATCTGATTAATTAATGTTTCATTACTTTTTTGAACTTTGATTTTATTATTATGAATTCTATTCCACCAACTTCTCTCTTTTTTATAGTACCAAAGCTTTAAATTTGGAAATTGAACAGAACCCTTGGTACCCCCAATAAAATAAGAGGATTGGTCAGTTATTGGATAAGCAGGATTTTCACCAGCAGTTAATTCATAGCTCCATGGTGAGGTTACTGTGTCAGATATATTTAAGGTACATAAAGCACCAGATTTAAAAAATAAATTCACTGAAGCTGTATCTTCAACTTTAAATTTTCTTATATTATTTGACTTAAACGCTTGAACATACTTTACAGGACCAAGTAAATAACAAATCATATCAATGTCATGAACTAAATTAATTCCTAAAGGGCCTCCACCCTCATTAATTCTCCATTTTTCATGAAAATATTTTTTATGTTTGTAAAACCAACACAAAACGTTTGCAGAAACAATTTGACCAAGTTTTTTGCTTTCTATTATTTTTTTTATATTATTAATAATTGAGTTATGACGTCTATGATAACCTATCAACAGTGAAGTTTTATTTGAATTTGCACTAGTAATAATTTTCTTTGCGGATTTAATATTATCTGAAATTGGTTTCTCCAACAAAACAGGTATTTTTGATTTTAAAAATTGTATTGTATCAGTTTCATGTAAAATGTTAGGAGTAGCGATTATTACAGCATCAGGCTTATCTTTTTCTAATAATATTTTGATATTTTTGTATAATGGTACTTTGAATTTTTTTGATAACTCCATCCCCTTTTTTTTTATTTCAACAATTGAATGAAGAGATGAGAACTTTGATTTTTTTATAGCCTTAATGTGCTGTAAGCCCATTAAACCAATTCCAACGACTGATATTTTTACTTTTTTATTCACAAAAGTAGATCTTAGGTTATGCCAGCATCTATAATAAAGTTTTGTTTAGTACATCCTGATGATACATCTGAAGAAAGATGTACAACTAAACTAGCTACATCAGCCGGTGTCAGCTGTCTTTTCAAGCATTGTTTATCAAGTATAAACTTTTTATATTTTGGAGTTAACCAGTGCTTTATTTGTCTCTCTGTTGCAATTGATCCTGGTGTAACTGAATTACATCTAATATTAAATTTACCAAACTCTCTTGCAAAAGATCTTGTCAAACCAATTACCGCTGACTTTGCGGTTTCATAAGCAACTTTATCACCTTCACCTAACATCCATGAAACTGAGCTCAAATTAACTATTGCTCCACCTTTATTTTTAATCATTCCTTTTAAAACTGCTTTAATAGTAAAGAAAAAATGTTTTAAATTAACGTCCATTCTATTATTCCAATATTTTTCATCTACTTGATCGGTAGAATGTCTGTCATCATTTGCTGCATTATTAATAAGAATATCAATTGGACCTTTAGATTTAATAATATTTTTTATAGTACCTTCCAATTTCTTAATGTTGATTAGATTACATTCAATAAAATTGGGTGTTTTAAGACCCTTTTTTTTTAAATCTTTAATTAGTTTATTTGAGTCCTTTTTATTTATATCTACGAAATAAACTTCACACTCTTGTTCACAAAAATGTTCGACTATTGAGGCACCTATTCCTGAACCACCACCTGTGATAAAAACTTTTTTGTTTTTTAAATCAAAATATTTTACTTTCATTTAAATCCTCTCTTCTGTTTTAGCATCAAATAACGAAATTTGCGTTAAATCAAAAAATAATTTTGTATTTTTTGATAGCTCAATTTTTATTGTTGAAGGAAATTTTGCTAATATCTCTTGATTTTCATAATCAAACGTCATTATCTGTTCATGACCTATATACTCGCTTAAGTCTGCCTTTAAAGTTATCTCAAAATCACTTTCATTAGATTTTTTAAAGAATACATGTTCTGGTCTAATTCCAAAAAAAAACTTCTTTATTATCCAATTTAGATTTTTCTTTGAAATCATATCCATTTATTGGAATTTCAATATTAGATCCATTTGCAATAAATGAAATTTTATTTGAACTTTCTTTTAGCTTTCCGTTAATCAAATTCATTGAAGGTGAGCCTATGAAATCTGCAACAAAAGTGTTGCTGGGTTTATTGTAAATATTTTCTGGCGTATCATTCTGCTGAATTACACCATGATTCATGATTGCAATATTTGTGCCTAAACTCATAGCTTCTGTTTGATCGTGAGTAACATAGACTACTGTCGTTTTAAGTTGTTGATGGAGTTTTTTAATTTCTCGTCTCATCTCTACTCTTAATTTTGCATCTAGATTAGATAAAGGTTCATCAAATAAAAATATTCTTGGTTCTCTCACAAGCGCTCTACCAATTGCAACCCTCTGTCTTTGCCCTCCTGATAACTGTGAGGGCTTTCTCTCTAATAAAGCGTCTACTTGTAGAAATTTTGATACCTTTTCTAATTGCTCTTCTATTTTTTCCTTTTAACTGTTGGATCAGGATGATTAAAATAAGGTAAATAAAATAACTTTTTTTCAAAAACTTTAAACCAAGATTTTTCGTATTCAAATAATTTTTTAATCTTATTGTGTGTAAATATTTCGCTTTGTAATTCCCAGGCTCTACAACTTTTATTTTCTTTATTGCATGTGCTAAAGATAGTTTTATAAATTTTAGTATTTTCATTATTTGATACAATACTTGATCCCTTAAGAACTGGATCATTGTTTTCATTACCAAAGTAATTATCTACAAAATCAACTTTGACTTCTTTTCCAGCAACTTCATTATTTTTTAAATTTAATTTAGAATTTTCAAGAAAATATTTATTATCGTTTTGGTCTTTTATTAATATTTTTTTTGATGATACAACATCATTCAAAGTATTAAATATTAAACCTTCGTTGAATAAAAGCTTATTATTATCTTTATCATCTATTTCTGTGACATCCTCACTTGATATAATATTAAGATTTCTATCAAATGAAATATTTGAGGATTTAATATTATATTTTTTTTCAATTTCCAAAAATGTTTTACTTTGAGAAAAAACTTTATTTGTCAACTCATTGTAAATCATTTTTTGGCTCTTAATAATGATTTTATTATCTTTATCAATATATTGTACATTATCAAAAATTATCAATTCTGAATTAATCTTGTCATAAATAAATTTATCGCCAATAATTTTTAAACTCTTTAAAGGAATTGTTACCACACCCTCTGTGGCATAAATCATATTACCTTCCTCTTCAATTTTTAAATTTTTTGAATCAAAAAAAACTGTTTCAGCATTTATATTTGAGTTAAAACATATAAAAATTAATATTAAAATTGTTTTTATAAATTTAATTTTCATTTAGTTTTGTCAATCCCAATGTACAAATAAGAAATATTAGAAGTTGAGGTAACCATACAGCAACTTCAACTGGCAATGTTTCATTTTTTCCAAATAATACTGAGAAATAATTTATATAGTAAAATATTACAGAAACCAATACGCCAACCACTACAAGGAAAAATTTTGATTTTATAAAAGTTAATTTAAACATTAATAATGCTCCTATAATTGTTGTAAGAGTTAGGTAAATTGGGAGACTATAAATTTTATTAAGATGTAAACTAACATCTGTTGCTGAATATCCTATTGATTTATAATTATCTTTTAACTTTATCAATTGCAAAATATTTAATGAATTAAGATTAGAATATAGATTGGATATTATTTCTTCATTAAATGAGGAAGAATAAACATAACTACCTAAAATTTTTGTTTTTTTATCTTGTGAATAAATTTTTACATTACTCAAGATCCAAGTTTTTTCTTTAATATCAGCTTTTTCAGCAACAATTGTATTTAATAATTTATAGTTATTATTAAGTTCAGTAATTTCTAATTTTTCTAGACTTTTAATTTTGTAATTTTTAGCGTTAATAATAAAAATTCTTTTATTTTCTATATTTTTTTCCTTAATCCACAAACCATCTTCATTTACTACTGCTAAATGATCATTAGTATTAGAGTACTTATATTTAATATTTAAATATAAACTCTTTAAATTAGCTGAGAATGAATAATATAACACTATTAAAATAATACCGAGCATTAGTGAAACGATAGAAATTACTATTGTTATTTTTAAATTATCTACACCATTACTTCGAAGTAATTCGATTTCACCTTTATCATACAAACTTATAAAAAAAAACATAACTCCTAATAGAAATATGAAAGGAAGAATTTCAAAGACTATTGAAGGAATGTTTAATATAGTCAAAAAAATAGGGATATATGATTCACTTTTTTTATTTTCAAAATATTTTATTTCCTCAAAAATATTTAAAAAAAAACTTAAAAATACAAAAACAATAATAATAATTAAAATATTTTTTAAAAATAAATTTGTTAAATATCGTTCATGTTGTTTCATTATCATAAATAATTTAATTTAAAATTAGTAATTATTAATAAAAAAAAATAAAAAAATATTAAAAATATTACTGGCAAAAAAGGTATTAGATAAATCGTACTCAAAGAGTTTAAAAGAAATTTAAGACTTATCTGAGATATAATAATTATAAAACTGCCTACTAAAAAAATATTTATTCTATGAAACTTAGAAAAAAACTTAGATTTAGGTTCTATAATTAAGCTAGCTGCAATAAGTGAAACTACCAAAGTATAGAATGGTAAAATAAGTCTTTTATATAATTCATCACTTATTGATTTAAGTTTTCTACCTTCGCAAGTTTGTTCTTTTGTATTTCTAAAAAATTTATAATTATTGATATTAATATTAAAAAAAAAGTCCTTAAAACAATTTATTAAAATTTCAGATTTAATTTCCTGTGTTTTTGGGTGCGTTGTTGATTTTGTTGAAAAATTTGACAAATCATAATCTGTTTCAGAAAAATTTAATGAAAAAGAATTTTTTTCACTTAAATTGGTGATGCCACCATTAAAAAGTCTCAAAAAAAATTGATTATCTCTTTTAATTATTTTTCCACTATCAGCAACAATTATTTTTGATTTATCGATATCAATTTTTTCATTTATATATATTTTATTAAGAACACCATCATTTTTATATTCTTCAACAAAAATAGTAAGATTTTTTACTACATTTATGAATTTTTTTTCTGAAATTAATTTTGGTAAAAAATCAATATTTGACTCTTTGATATATTGTCTTGCAAGATTTTGAGATTTTGGAACTACAAATAAGTTGAGAAATAGTTGTAAAATTAGAAATAAAATTGAAAGTTTAAGAATAAAATTTATAAACTGTATCTTTTTTATTCCATTGTTCCAAAATACTATCAGTTCATTTGAATTATTATATTTATTTATCACATAAAATATCGATATGAAAAATACAAAAATTATTGTTTTGCTAAATATTTTTGGTAGATTTAATGAAACATAGTAAAAATAAACTTTAAGGCTGTGACCATCATCTGAAACTAGATCTAAAAAGTTTACCGCTTGTATTATCCAAACAATAAAAGTAATACTAAATGACGCAATTAAAAAAAAATTTAGTATATCTAAAGAAAATTTACGAAATATTAATTTATTCATTGAAATTATTGTTTTTAATAAATATACAACATTATCTAATAAAAATTTCAAAAAAATGAAGTTAAATTTAAATTTTGTAAATAAAGTACCGAAAATCGCAAAAGATAATGAGATTATTCTGCTGACCCAAAAAGCTATTAAAATCAAAGATATTAAACAATTATCAAAATCAGTATTTTCTAATAAACTTTTCTCTGAAAAGAATTTCCTTGCAAAAGATTTTAAGGACAAAAGTTACATATTCGTAAATTGCTCTAAGTCAAAAGTTTCATTAGATTTTGAAAAACTTGGTTCGAAATTATATGTTTTTTTAAAGGAAAATAAGAAAGAGAATTTATTTATTAACGTAGAAAATAACTCTTTTACTAAAGTACAATTAGAAAAATTTCTTCACGGAGCACAACTTAAATCTTATAATTTTAATCTCTATAAAACTGACAAAAAAAAAAATGTTAGTATAAATTTAAATATTGTAGGCAGCAGTGTTAATCAAAAAAATTTATTAAGAAATAAATTAAATGCTCTTTTGGAAGGGGTTTTTCTGACAAGAGACTTGGTTTCTGAGCCTGGTAATATTTTACATCCAGATGAATATGCAAAGAGAATTGTTAAATTAAGAAAGTTTGGATTAAAGGTTACAGTCTATGATCAAATAAGATTAAAAAAACTAGGCTTTAATGCATTACTCGGAGTCGGACAAGGAAGTGTTAGAGGTTCTTTTATGGTGACCATAGAATGGAAGGGAAATAAAAATAAATCAAAACCTTTAGCTTTTGTTGGAAAAGGAGTTTGTTTTGATACAGGAGGAATCTCACTTAAGCCCGCAAAATTTATGGAAGATATGACATATGACATGGCAGGATCAGCAACTGTAGTTGGTCTTATGAAAACACTAGCTTTAAGGAAATCTAAAATTAACGCAGTTGGAGTTGTAGGATTAGTTGAAAATATGCCTGGAGCAAATGCACAAAGACCAGGAGATATTGTAAAATCTTATAGTGGACAAACGATTGAAGTTTTAAATACTGATGCTGAAGGAAGATTAGTTTTAGCAGATGCACTCACTTACACGGAGGAGAAATTTAAACCAAGTTTAATTATTGACTTAGCAACATTAACTGGAGCAATAATTGTTGCACTCGGATCCGAATACGCTGGTCTATGGTCAAATAACAAAACATTGTCGAAACAACTTTTTGCTGCCGGAGAAAAGGTAGATGAAAAATTATGGGAAATGCCTTTGCACGAAAATTATAATAAATTAATGAATTCAAATAATGCTGATATGCAAAATATTAATTACGTTGGAGGTGCTGGATCAACTACTGCAGCACAATTTTTACAAAGATTTATAATTAAAAAAACACCTTGGGCGCATTTAGATATTGCTGGTATGGCATTTTCTAAATATGCTGGAGCATTAAATTCTGGTGGTGCAACTGGATATGGAGTTAGATTATTAAATAAATTTATTGAGGAGAATTATGAGTAACAATGAAAAAACATTATCTATAATTAAACCTGATGCTGTTGAAAGAAATTTGCAAGATCAGATAAAAAATGAATTTAAAAATGATGGATTTGAAATTTTAAAAGAAAAAAAAATTCATATTTCAAAAGACGAGGCTGAAAAGTTTTATAAAGTTCACGAGTCTAAACCATTTTATAATGATTTATGCGCTTATTTATCTTCCGGACCCATTGTTGTAATGTGTCTCCAAAAAGACAATGCAGTTTTAGAAAATAGAAAATTAATGGGAGCAACAAACCCCAAAGATGCAGAAGAGGGAACGCTAAGAAAAAAATATGGTATTTCAATTGATAAAAATTCTGTTCATGGATCAGATAGTATTGAAAATGCCAAAATAGAGTTAGACTTTTTTTTTAAAGATTAGTTAAAAACTTATCAATAGCTTTTGGATAAATTTCATGTTCAATTTTAAGTACTTTTTTTTCTAAACTTTTCACATTATCTGTTTTAAGAATTTTTACTTTCTTTTGTAAAATAACTTTACCTGAATCTAATCTTTCTGTTACTTTGTGAATTGAAGCTCCTGCAAATTTATCTTTATTTTTAATTGCTCTTTCATGGGTATTTAATCCTTTATACTTCGGCAAAAGTGATGGGTGAATGTTTAATATTGGTTTAGAAAATTTTTTTATAAAATTACCTGACAATATTTTCATAAATCCTGCCAAACAAAGTATATCTATATTATATTTTTTTAGTATCTTAAGTGAATAATTTTCAAAATTTAATTTTTTCTTAAAATCAATTCCATAATTTTTTATTTTTGATTTAGATGCATATTTTAATCCTTGAGCATCTAGGTTGTTTGAAATTACTAATATAATTTTAATTAAAGAATTTTTTTTATTTGAGTGTTTTATTAAAGATTTTAAATTACTACCTTTACCACTAATAAAGACAGCTATTTTTTTTTTACCAGGATATTTTTCCACTTAATTTTACTTTTTTTGAATTTTTTACTATCTTTCCAATTACATAGGGTTTAAAATTTTTTCCAAAATATCTTATTGTATTATTTAAATTTTTAGGGTCTATCACCAAACAAAAACCTACACCACAATTAAAAGTTTTTAACATCTCATTTTCACTTACACCCATCTTATGTAACCATTTAAAAATTTTTAAGGTTTTAATACTTTTTAGATTTATTTCCACACCTAATTTTTTTGGGATTATTCTTTTAATATTATCTACCAAACCGCCACCAGTTATATTTGCACATCCATTGATCAAATTTTTTTCATTCAAAATCGATAATTCTTTTACATAAATTTTGGTTGGTCTAATTAACTCATCTTTAAGAAATTTATTTGCTTTTAAATTAATTTTTTTTTTTTTTATTAGATATCTTACTAATGAAAAACCATTTGAGTGTAGACCATTAGATGGTACTGCTAAAATAAGGTCATTATTTTTAATCTTATTATTAAGTATTTTTTTTTTTTCAACAAGACCAACGGCGAAACCTGCAATATCAAATTTACCCTTTGAATATGTTCCAGGCATTTCTGCAGTTTCTCCACCAACTAATTTACAGTCAGCTATATTGCATCCTTTGACAATTCCTCTTACTAAATTTTTCAATTTTGTTAAATTTATTTTACTTACTGATATATAATCTAAGAATAAATATGGTCTTGCTCCTTGAACAACTAAATCATTTACACACATAGCCACAAGATCAATTCCAATTGTATCAAATTTATTTAGATCATTTGCAATCTCAATTTTAGTTCCAACTCCATCAGTACTGGTAACAATGTGAGGTTCTTTGAATCTTTTTGGAATTGGAGAGACTGCACCAAAACCACCTATATTCTTAAAATCACCACTTTTACTTGATTTTCTAGTTAATGAACTTATGAACTTAACAAAACTATCCGCTTTTGGAATATTAACTCCACTCCTACTGTATGTTAATTTATTTGATGTCATATAACAAAATTATGCTTTTTATAAAAAAAAAAATACTAGGTTACTTATATATATTTTTTCTAATTATGAACTTCAATTTTATTGAGTTTTCCACAATTAAAGCTATAGCAAAAACTTTTGTTGTTTCGGAAATCGAGGTTGAAGAAAAATATAATCTTAATTTTAATAAACATAAAGTTATAGACAGAGGATTTAGAAAAGCATTTCAAGATCTCTCTAGAATGATTCTTGAAAGAAAAGACATAAATAAAGTTATAAATACTCCCATTGAAGATATAAAAAAATTGGTAGAAAATTTTTCAATATTAGATGAAAAATTCATTAACCAAAAATATAAAAATATTATGGAGGTAGAATTTAATAGAAAAAAATTAATTATATTCTTAAATTCTAAAGATATAACACTTTCATTACCAAAAAAAATAGATGTTTTTCTTCTACCAGTAATAGTTAATCTAGAAAATAATAGTTTTAATTATTTGAATAATAATATTTTTGTAAATAATTGGGAAGATATTAAGAAAAATTATTTCCAAATTAATTATATTTTTCCAAATGAAGATGTTGAAGATTACTTAATCATAAAAAATAATTTAAAAAATATCGAGAATTATAATTTTAAAAAAATACTGAAAAAATATGACTTTCAAAATTATATAATAATGATTGTCTTCAAAAGAAAGAATAGTATTAAATTTTTTTCAAAAATTAATTTTGATGATAAATTAGTATTATTTAATAAAGACTTTATAAACAAAAAAATTGAAGATCAATCAGACATAAACTCAATGATACTAAATATAAAAAATAAATATGAAGATAATTGGAAATCCATAAATAAAATGAATGCATCCGCATCTGTACCAATTAGATTATCAGTAGAATCTATAAATATTAAAAAATCTTTAAAATTAGAAAATGCTTTATCAAATCTAGATTTTGTGAATAATTATACTGTTGAAAGGTTTGATAGTAATGAAATTATTTTTAAGATATTTTATGGCAGTAATCTAAAAAGATTTTTAAAAGATATGTCATCAAATGATATTAATATTGATACGTCTTCAACAAATTGGAAAGTAAAATGAGTGAATTAAATCAATTACTCTTAGGATTGGACTACAAAACAAATTTTAATGAACATGATTTTTATTTATCAAAAAGTAACTCTAATGCATTTAATTTAATTAATAGATGGCCTGACTGGAATAAAAAAATATTAAATATATCTGGAGAAAAATTTTCTGGAAAAAGTCATTTAGCAAACATCTTTAAATTAAAATCAAAAGCATTCTTTGTTAAAGGTAATAATATAGATAATTCAATTTTCAAAAGTCTTAAATTATTCGAAAGTATAATTATTGATGATTTTGAGGAGTGTAAAGAAGAGGAGATACTTTACTCAATATTTAATCTGATAGATCAGGATAACAAGTATATGTTAATAAATTCATTAAAACCAATAAATCAAATAAAATTTGACTTATCTGATTTAGCCTCAAGATCAAAAAATTGCCTTTATGCAGAAATTGAAAATCCTGATGACGAATTACTTTTTGCAATAATATTAAAGAATTTTTCTGACCGTCAGATTAAAATTGAAAAAAAAATTATAGATTTCATTGTTAGTAGGATTCATAGATCTTATAGAAAAATTGATGAATTTATATATAAGATTGATGAGTTAAGTTTAAAAAAAAAAAAACCAATTAATTTTAAGACAATTAAAGAGATTTTACAAATTGAAAAAATATAGAACACATAACTGTGGAGAATTGACTAAGTCACATAAAGAAAAAGAAATTTCTTTATCTGGTTGGATTAATAAAAAAAGAGATCATGGAAATCTATTATTCGTAGATTTAAGAGACAACTACGGAATTACTCAATGCGTTATAGATAAAAGTAATCAAATATTTAAGAAAATTGAAAAGTTGTCTTTAGAGACTGTAATTAAAATATCAGGAGTTGTAATTGAGAGATCAAATGAAACAATAAATAAAAATATTCCTACTGGAGAAATAGAAGTCAAAATTAACAATATAGATATTTTGGGCGCAACCAAAGAATTGCCAATGCCAGTTTTTTCAGATCAAGAATATGCTGAAGAAATAAGACTTAAATATAGGTTCTTAGATTTAAGAAGAAAAAAAATACACCAAAATATTATCTTAAGATCAAAAGTAATCTCATTTATTAGAGATGAAATGCAAAAAGTTGGTTTTTTGGAGTTTCAAACTCCAATATTAACCTCTTCCAGTCCTGAAGGCGCAAGAGATTTTCTTGTTCCAAGTAGACTAAATCCTGGAAAATTTTATGCTTTGCCACAAGCGCCTCAACAATTTAAGCAACTCATAATGGTATCTGGATTTGATAAATATTTTCAAATAGCACCATGTTTCAGAGATGAGGATGCTAGAGCGGATAGAAGTCCTGGAGAATTTTATCAATTAGATGTTGAGATGTCATTTGTTGAACAAGAAGATGTTTTTGAGGTAATTGAAACTTTATTTTTAAAATTATTTAAAACATTCAGTAATAAAAAAATCCTCCATGAAAAGTTTCCAAGAATTACCTTTGAAGAAGCAATGCTTAAATATGGATCGGATAAACCTGATTTAAGAAATCCTTTAAAAATTTCAGATTTAACAAATATTTTTGAAAGAGATGACGTAAAATTTGATATTTTTAAGAAATTAGTGAAAACTGGCTCTATTGTTAGAGCAATAATCACCAAAAATACAAAAGACAAACCAAGAAGTTTCTTTGATGGAATTGATAAATGGGCAAAAGACGAGGGTTCTTCTGGTCTTGCATATTTTACATTAGAAAAAGATGATAAAATTAGTGCGAAAGGACCAATTGGAAAATTTTTTTCAGAAACTTCTTTGACGGAAATTATAAGGCAAACAAATGCTAATATAGGTGATACCATATTTCTTTCTTGTGGAAAAAAAAATGATGTAGAAAAAATATTAAGTAGTGCAAGAAAAAAAATAGCTGAGGATTTAGATTTAATTGATAATGAAACATTCTCATTTTGTTGGATTGTTGATTATCCAATGTATGAATTAGATGAAATAACTAAAAAAATAAAATTTAGTCACAATCCATTTTCAATGCCCCAAGGAGAAATAAATAATTTAGATCTATCTAATCCATTAAATATTAAAGCCTATCAATATGATATTGTTTGCAATGGAATTGAGCTATCATCAGGTGCTATAAGAAATCATCTTCCTGAACTAATGTATAAATTATTTGAAATTGCTGGGTATTCAAAAAATGATGTTAATAGTAAATTTAGTGGAATGATAAATGCTTTGAGTTATGGAGCACCACCGCATGGAGGGATAGCACCTGGAATTGATAGAATTGTTATGTTATTAGCAAATGAAAAAAATATTAGAGAAATAACAATGTTTCCGATGAATCAAAATGCACAAGATTTGATGATGAATGCACCATCTGAAATTTCTGAAGATCAATTAAAAGAGTTGAATTTAGCTCTTAAAAAGAAAAATTAATTATTTTTTTCCTTTAAGGTTTATTTTTATATCTGATAAATCAACTAACTTCTTTTTGTAATTACTTCTAACAAATCCTTTACTAGTAATATCTTTTACCAATTTTAAGAATTGAGTTTTATCCTCATTATTTTCATCTATTACATTTTCGTCTAAAGTTTCAGATCCTCCAATAGATGGTGTATGAGCTAGGTCTTCTCTATTCAAATAAGATATCGCTAATTCTCTAAATATATAATCTAGAATTGATGTTGCACTTAATATTCTATCGTTTCCAAATACTTTTCCTGAAGGCTCAAATTTAGTATCCACAAAAGCATTTACAAACTCATCTAAAGGAACTCCATATTGCAATCCAAGTGAAACAGCTATAGCAAAATTATTCATTGTAGCTTTTACTAACTCACCTTCTTTGCTTGTATCGATGAATATTTCACCTATTTTACCATCTTCGTACTCACCTGTATGAAGATATACTTTATGATCTCCAATTGATGCTTTTTGGATGTATCCTTTTCTTCTGTCTGGCATACTAAATCTTCTACCATTACTATCTTTAATGTTTTTTGTTAAAATTTCTTGGTTAATTTTAAGGCTATTTTTTTGATCAGGTTGAGGAAGCTCTTTTTCAACAACATTTATCTTGTTTTTTTCAATTTTTTCTAGATTTTTAGTTTTTCTGTTATCTAGTTTTACATCTAGTATTTCAAACTTCCCGTCATCTCTTTTCTCTATATTTTGTATATTTTTTTCGTCTATATCATCGAGATAATGACTTACTTTAAAACTACAAGTGTAGTACGTCTCTACTAAATATTTTGCCATTTAATTTCCTTATTTATTTATAAAATTGAATCTTAAAGATATAATGTATATAGAAATTTAAAATTTTAGTCTAATTTAATCTTTACAATTTTGAATTGAAAAAAAAATAAACTTTTATGTTGACAGTGTTTAAACAAATTTTTACTTGGTGGAATCACCAGACGTTTGGAACACGATTACAAATATTTTTTTCAGGAAAATTAGTTGGAGAAGATAAAAATGGGAATAAATATTATGAAAGTAAATCAGGAAGAAGATGGGTAATCTATAACGGTGAAGTCGAGGCATCAAAAATACCTAATGAATGGTATTCTTGGATGCACTATATGAATAATAAAATAGAAAATGATCATAACTTAAAAAAATATGATTGGCAGAAAGAACATTTGCCCAACCAAACAGGATCGGAAAATTCTTATCATCCCAAAAAGTACAACAATGTTATTAAAAAAAAATATAAAAGCTGGAAAAGTTAATTTTTCAATAATATTAGTGTTTAGTATTCTTGCAATAAATAATTTACATGCTGACACCTTACCAAAAAGTGAGACTACTGCAGAGTTAAGTATTCTTGATAAAGTAAGTTCTAAAAATACAAACATTAAAATTCAAGTAGGAGAAGAACTTTTATTTCAAAATCTTAACATAAAAGTTTTAAAATGTTATAATTCAAAATTTGATGATGACCCAGAAGTTACAGCTTATATGCAAGTAAAAGATAGTACAATGAACAATAATAATAAAGTTTTTATCTTTAATGATTGGACATTTGCATCTAGTCCATCGATAAGACCATTTGATCATCCAGTTTATGATGTTTGGTTAAAAAAATGTTATAGTTAAATAACTTTTTCTTTATCTAGCCAGCTTACATTAAAGTCAGATGTTATAAACTTTTTGTTATTTAGTAATACTTTATGAAGTTCTATTGTAGTTGTTATTCCTTCGATCACAAACTCATCAAGAGATCTCAACATTCTTTGAATTGCCTCTTCTCTGTTTCTACCATGTGTTATCACTTTACAAACCATACTGTCGTAATAGGGTGTTATTTTATATCCTTGATAGATAGATCCATCAACTCTTGTTCTAAAACCAGATGGCTGATGGCACATTCCAATTTTTCCTGGCGATGGTTGAAAATTATTGCTTGGATCCTCAGCATTAATTCTACATTCAATCGCATGACCTCTTGGATTGATATCGCTTTGTTCCAAAGCTGTATCGCCTGAGAAAGCTATCCATATTTGCTCTTTTATTATATCAATTCCTGTAACCATCTCAGTTACTGGATGTTCAACTTGCACCCTTGTATTCATCTCCAAAAAGTAAAACTTTCCATCCTCGTATATAAATTCAACTGTTCCAGCTCCTTCATACCCAATTTTACTAACCATACTAACAGTCTTTTCAAACAGATCTTTTCTAATAGCATCATCTAAAACTGGACTGGGGGTTTCTTCTATAAGTTTTTGATGTCTTCGTTGAACAGAACAATCTCTCTCATGTAGATGAACAGTTCTATTTTTACCAGAAAGAACCTGCACTTCTATATGTCTTGGATTTTGAAAGAATTTTTCAATATAAACTTCATCATTTCCAAAAAATTTTTTTGCTTCTTGCTTAGCTGTTATAAAAAAATTTTCAAATTCTTCTAATTTATTAACTATTTTCATTCCTTTTCCGCCACCTCCGCCAGATGCTTTTATTAGAACTGGGAATCCTATTTTTTCACATATTTTTTTTGCTTCATTGATATCTTTAATACCCCCTTCTGAACCTTCTATAACTGGAAGTCCATATTCTTTAGCTACTTTTTTAGCTTCAATTTTATCTCCCATCATTTTAATTAAATTAGATGAAGGACCTATAAATTTGATATCATTTTCTTCTAAAATTTTTGCAAACTCAAAATTTTCCGATAAAAAACCATAACCAGGGTGTACAGCTTCAGCACCTGTTAGTTCGATGGCCGACATAATTGCTGGAATATTTAAATAACTAAATGTTGGTTGGTGAGGACCCACGCAAACACTTTCGTCAGCTAATCTAACATGCATGCTCTCTCTATCCACATCAGAATGAATAGCTACAGTTGAAATACCCCATTCTTTACAGGCTCTAATTATACGAACTGCTATTTCGCCTCTATTAGCTATAAGTATTTTTTTAAACATTAATTTATTCTAGAGTCGCAATAGTCTGACCAAATTCTACAGGCTGGCCATCCTCAACTATGATTTCTTTTATAACTCCATCTTGTGGGCTTGGTACATGGTTCATAGTCTTCATTGCCTCAACAATCATAATTGTATCACCTTTTTTAATCTTTTGACCTATCTCTATAAACTTTTTCCCACCTGGCTCAGGAGCTAAATAAGCAGTACCAATTATTGGTGAAGTAATTTTTTTTGAATTATCAATTGAAGTTTCTTCACTTATAACTTTTTTTTCATTACTAGGTTCTATTGTCTCAATATTTTTTGATATTCTTGATTTTGAAACTTTAACCTTAACATCTTTTTCAGTGTACTCTATTTCTGTTAGATTAAATTCCTCCAAATAATCATTTAACTCTTTAATAATATTTTTATTAATTTTCATTGCTTAAGATTTCATGCATAGAATTTATGGCTAAAATATAGCCATTTGTTCCTAGTCCACAAATTACACCAGTAACAACAGCGCTTATAAGTGACTTATGTCTAAAATCCTCTCTTTTATAAATATTTGATATATGTAGTTCTATAATAGGTTTTTTAAAAATACTTAACGCATCTCTAATAGCAACCGATGTATGACTATATCCAGCAGCATTTATTATTATTCCATCATGTGTTTTGCGAGCATCTTGAATAATATTTACAATATCTCCTTCAATATTTGATTGTTTGATTTCTATGCCCACATTTAAATCCTTTGCTCTATTTACACAAATTTCCTCAAGATATTTATAGTCCTTGCTACCATATTGGGTTTGTTCTCTTTCACCTAATAGATTAAGGTTAGGCCCATTAATTATAATTAATTTACTCATTAAAACTTTATATTATATGAATAAAAAAAATAAAATAAAAATAGTAGTCAATGGTAAACTTTTGACTGTAAATGCAAAATTTTCTTTAAAAAATCTTATCGAAAAGTTAAAAACGCCGATTAGTAAAGTTGCAATAGAATTAAATGAAGAAATTATTGATAAAAGAAAATTAAAAAAAATTTTTTTAAAAAATAAAGATAAAGTAGAAATTGTACATTTTATAGGTGGTGGATAATGAAATTAGTTAATTTAAAAATTGCAAATAAGAATTTCAAATCTAGACTTATAGTTGGAACTGGAAAATATAAGAATATGCAAGAATGTGCAAAAGCAATTAAAATTTCAGGTGCTGAAATTGTTACTGTTGCAGTAAGAAGAGTAAATATTTCAGACAAATCCAAACCTTTATTAATGGATTATATTGATCCTAAAAAAATAATGTACTTACCAAATACAGCTGGATGCTTTACTTCAAAAGATGCTTTACGAACATTGAGACTTGCAAGAGAAATTGGAGGTTGGAAAATAGTTAAATTAGAGGTTTTAGGAGATAAAAAAAATTTATTTCCAGATATGATTGAAACTTTAAAGTCAACAGAAGTTTTAACAAAAGAAGGATTTAAAGTAATGGTTTATTGCAATGATGATCCTCTTATGTGTAAAAGATTAGAAAATTCTGGAGCTTCAGCTATTATGCCTTTAGCAGCTCCAATTGGATCTGGTCTTGGAATCCAAAACAAAACAAATATTAAAATTTTAAGACATCAAACAAAAGTTCCCTTGATAATTGATGCTGGAATAGGGCAGGCTTCTGATGCTGTTGAAGCAATGGAAATGGGTTGTGATGCAGTCTTAATAAATACGGCTATTGCTAAGGCTAAAGATCCTTTTCAAATGGCTGAGGCCATGAAGTTTGCTGTTATTTCTGGAAGAAAGTCATTTCTATCTGGTAGAATAATTCCAAGTTATCAGGGATCTTCTTCTTCACCTAAAAGGGGATTGATTTAGATTTTCTTTTTAAAGTTTTGTCTTTTTTTAAATTTTTTTCTTTTAAAAATCTTTTTTTTATTTTTAATTTCATTTTGTTTTAAATCACTTTTATCTTCAACAATTTTTTGTAAAGTTTCCATCTTTTCAATTTTTTCTAATACTTTTCCTGATTTCGAATTAAACTCCATTATATACTCTTGCAGACTTAAATTTTGATCTGTATGAAAATTTATTTTAATTTTATGTTTTTTCTTAAAGTAATTAAGGTCCTCAATGAAATTATTGTTTATATAATTTAAAATTTTCTCATTTATTTTGACATCTATAGCTTTAGCGCTGTGTTCAAGAGTTTTAATCTCTATTAATTTAATAATTTTTAATGCTTGTGTTTCGTTTGTTAATTTAATTAACCATTTTATATTACTCTCTCTTAGTCGTTGTCTTGACATTTCTAGTAATCCAAAATTACTAATTCTACCTATTTGTATCCTTGCTCTATCATTTCTACATCTCTCTTTTAATTTTCTTTCAACTTGTTTACGATTATTGAAACTAAGCATATCTATAAAATCAATTATTATTAATCCTGACAAATCTCTTATCTTAATCTGTCTAGCTATTTCCTCTGCAGCCTCAAGATTGGTATCTAAAGCAGTGCTTTCAACGTTTTTTTGTTTTATAGATTTTCCAGAATTTATATCTATAGAAACTAAAGCTTCTGTAGGATTAATTACAAGATAGCCACCTGAGTTGAGTTTTACTTCAGTTTTAAAAATTTCAAATAACTTTTTTTCAATATTTTCCTTGAAAAAAAGAGGTAATTTTTCTCTAAATTTTTTAACTTTTTTTATTTGTTTTGGCATCATAAGCTTCATGTAGCTTTTTGCTTTATGATAACCATCATTTCCTTCAACTATAATACTTTGAGTATCATCATCATACATATCTCTGATGCTTCTTTTAATAATGTCACTTTCTTGATGAATCAAAGAGGGTGCAATCGAACTTAATGCATTATCCTTAATAGAGTTCCAAACTGTGATTAGATTTTTAAGGTCACCATTTATTTCGTTTTTAGTTTTATTTGAACCAGCAGTTCTAACTATAATTCCCATCTCTTTTGGGATCTCGATTTCATTTAATATTTTACGGATTTTTTTTCTATCTCCGGGGTTAAAAATTTTTCTTGATATACCCCCGCCTTTAGCTGTGTTAGGCATCAAAACAATGTATTTTCCTGCAATACTTATAAATGTACTAAGTGCGGCTCCTTTAAATCCTCTTTCATCTTTTAATACTTGTACTAATATAACTTGGTTGGGTTTTATTACTTCCTGGATCTTATACCTTTTGGACGGAAATTTTTTTTCATTAATTTTTTCTTTATTTTCATCATCTAATTTATCTACTGGATCATTTATCTTTATTTCCTCATTTCCCTCTAAAATTTGATTTTCATTATTTTCACTTTCTTTAGAAAGTTCTTCTCTTACTTTTTCTTCTTCTTCTTTTATCTTTTCTAAGTCACTATTTGGAAGTTGATAATAATCAGATTGAATATCATTAAAAGATAGAAATCCATGTCTCTCTCTCCCAAAATCAACAAATGCTGCTTGAAGTGAGGGTTCTATTCTACTTACTTTACCTAAATAAATATTATTTTTTATTAGGGTGTTGTTTACACTTTCATATTCATAGTCTTCAATATGATTATCTTTTTTGAGAACAACTCTTGTTTCATTTGGATGCGATGCATCGATGTATAAATTTTTTGACATAAATTTTGATTATATTTCATTGGTTTTTTTAATTCTGTGCCTTAACATTAACAAATTCGATCAATAATTTAAACTAAAATGAGTAAATTAATCAAAAAACTTCTCATAGTCTTAACTGTATTTTCATTATTAGGGTTTATAACAATGTTCTCAGTCCTTTGGACTTATTCAAATAAATTACCGGATTATAAGTTTTTAAAAAACTATAAGCCACCAGTATCAAGTAAGGTATATTCTGGGAATGGTATATTGATTAGTGATTTCTCAGCTGAAAAAAGAATATTTATTCCTTTCAATGCAATTCCAAAAAAAATAATAAATTCCTTTTTATCTTCAGAGGATAAGAATTTTTTTAAACATCCAGGAGTTGACGCAAAAGGCGTATTAAGGGCAATTAAAAATAATATTTTTAATTTAATAAGATCAAATAGATTGGAAGGAGCATCTACAATTACACAGCAGGTTGCTAAAAATTTTCTTTTATCTAATGAGGTAAGTTTAGATCGAAAAATAAAAGAAGCTATTTTAGCTTTTAGAATTGAAAGAGCTTTATCAAAAGAAAGAATATTAGAACTTTACTTAAACCAGATTTATTTGGGTGAAGGTTCTTACGGCATAGCATCAGCAAGCCTTAGATATTTTAATAAACCTATCAGTGAGTTAAATTATTCAGAATCCGCTTTGCTTGCAGCATTACCCAAAGCCCCAAGCAAATATAACCCATATAAAAATAAGGAATTGGCGACCTATAGAAGAAATTTAGTACTAAAAAATCTTTATGATAACAATTATATTTCCAAATATAAATTTGAAGAATTTATTAATTCAGAAATTATTTTAGAAAAGAGAAAAAGAATATTCCTAGAAGATACAAGGTATTTTGTAGAAGAGATAAGAAAAAAAATAATCAAGGAATATGGATATGATAAAGTTTATAAATTAGGACTTAATATAAAAACTCCTATTAATTTAGATTTTCAAAATTTAGCTGCAGCTTCGTTAAGAAAAGGATTATTAGAGTATGATAAAAGAAAGGGATGGCGTGGACCTCTAGAAAATAGAAAACAAAAGAATTGGAATAGAAATTTAGAAAAGTTTAATCTAGAAAAAAAAATAGGTTGGCAAATTGCTATAGTAAAAAGGATAGATAAATTTGAGACTGTCATTGAAACTTCAAATAAAGAAAAAGGTATAATAAGTTTTGAAGATATTAATTGGACTAGAAAAAACTTCGACCAAATTTTTAAAATAAATGATTTAATTTATGTAAATAAAATTTCTGATGGAGTTTTTAGTTTAAGACAGCTTCCAAATGTTAATGGAGGAATAGTTGTTATGGATCCATATAGTGGGAGAGTTTTAGCGATGTCAGGTGGTTTTAGTTTTAAAAAAAGCGAATTTAATAGAGCTTCTCAAGCAAAGCGACAGCCAGGATCTGCTTTTAAACCGTTCATATATGCTCTAGCATTGGAAAATAATTATACACCATCATCATTAATTCTTGATGCACCAATTGTACTTGATCAAGGAGATGATCTTAAAATGTGGAAACCTGAAAATTACGGAAAAAAATTTTATGGTCTCTCTACTCTAAGAACTGGTGTTGAGAAGTCTAGAAATTTAATGACTGTTAGAATCTCACAGAGACTGGGAATAGACAAAATTATAAATTTTTCAAAAAAACTTAATATTTATGAGAATCCTGATGAATTAATGTCAGTATCACTAGGATCGGCAGAAACAACATTATTAAATATTACAACTGCTTATTGTTCGTTTGTAAATGGTGGTAAATTAGTTACTCCAATTATCATAGATAGAATTCAAGACAGTCAAGGTAATACAATTTCAAATAATGAAAAAAGATTTTGTGAAAATTGTGATAAAATTTCATTTAAGGGTGATAATCTCCCAAAAATAAAAAATAATTTTAAACAAATCTTTTCTCCTCAAACTGCCTATCAAATGACTTCTATATTAGAAGGTGCAATTCAAAGAGGTACTGGAAAGAGGTTGCGGGATTTAAATCTACAAATTGCCGGAAAAACTGGAACAACAAACAACAATACTGATACATGGTTTATTGGATTTACATCAAATTTAGTTGTGGGAGTATACGTAGGATATGACAATCCAAAAAAATTAGGAAAATACGAAACTGGTTCTAAAACTGCGTTACCGATTTTTAAAGATTTTATCAAAAATGCTGTCAATAATTATGAAGCTAGACCTTTTAAAATTGCAAAAGGTATAAAAATGATGGTTATTGATGCTGATACAGGAAAAAAAGCAGATTTTGGATCAAAAAAAACAATTATAGAGTCTTACAAAAAAGAAAAAATTGAAAATCAGGCATTTATTAGTAATTATGAATATAATTTAAATATATTAAAAAAAAATATTTTAAAATTTTATTAATGGAACAAGAAATCGAAAAATTTAAATCGGAAGTAATTAAAATTAATCAAAGAATCAAGGAGTTTCTTTGAAACACAAAAAATTGAACTAAAAAGAGAAAAACTTAACAACCTTGTAGAAGATCCAAAATTCTGGAATAATAGAAAGCAAGCTGAAAAGATTTTAAAAGAAAAAAAAGGGTATGATGATTTATTAGAGGCCCATAAGCATTCTGAGAGTGAAATTAATGAATTATGTGATATTTTAGATTTAGCAAATGAAGAGAATGATAAACAGCTTATTCAAGAGTCTCTAAATAATTTTGCTAATCTAAAATTAGAATTTAAAAAACTAGAAATCAAATGCTTTCTGTCGAATGAAAACGATTCATTAGATAGCTATCTGGAATTTCATGCAGGTGCAGGTGGCACAGAAAGTCAAGATTGGGCAGAAATGCTTAGAAGAATGTATATGAAATGGGCAACCGATCGGGGCCACAAAGTAGAATTAATCAGCGAACATAAAGGAGATGAGGCCGGAGTAAAGTCTTCTGTAGTAAAAATTTCTGGGGAATATATATATGGTTTTTTAAAATCAGAGTCTGGAATTCATCGTTTAGTAAGAATATCTCCTTTCGACTCAGGAGCCAGGAGACATACTAGTTTTGCAAGTGTCTGGGTTTATCCAGTAATTAGTGAAGATATAGATGTTGAAGTGTTAGATAAAGATTTAAGAATTGATACTTATAGATCTAGTGGAGCAGGAGGCCAGCATGTTAATACAACTGATAGCGCTGTTAGAATTACTCATCTTCCAAGTAAAATTGTTGTTCAATGTCAAAATGAAAGATCCCAGCATAAGAATAAGGAGACTTGCATGAATATGCTTAAAGCAAGACTTTATGAGCATGAAATTCAAAAAAGAAAAAAAAAGAATGATAATATTGAGAGCTCAAAATCAGAAATTGGCTGGGGTCATCAAATTAGATCTTATGTTCTGCATCCTTACAGAATGGTTAAGGATAATAGAACAAATTACGAGAACTCTAATCCTGATAAAGTTTTAGATGGGGAAATTGATGATTTTTTAGAAAATTCTTTATATAAAATAAATGCGTAAAACAGTATTAATAACAACCTCTTCAGTCATATTAGTTATATTAGTTTTCATAAGCTATTTAAGTATTTTTGGAATTAAGACTGACAATTTTAATATTCTCATAAACAATATAGTTAAAGAATATAATCCTAGATTAATAATTAAACTTGATGATGTGTTTATTAAGTTAAATCCCAGTCGAGGCTCTATAAATATAAACACAAAAGACTCAATTTTGATTTCAGAAAATAATACTTTAAAAATTTCAAATATAGATACTAATTTAAATATTATAAAATTTATTAAAAAAGAAAACGCTATTAAAAATATTAAAATAGAAACTTCAGAAAACTCTATTAAGGATACAACATCCTTACTAAACTCAATTAATTATGATTTATCAAGGTATTTATTTTATAGTCAAATTAAAAAAGGAGCGATTAAATTTAAATTAGACACTGAGTTTGATATTAACAATCCAAAAATTTATTCCTATAAAATCTCAGGCTTTGTGAAAGATGCAAAATTAAATTTAATTGGTAAAGGTAGCCTCGATAGTATTAATTTTAATTTTGATACAAAAGATAAATTGACTAAGATTTCAAAGCTAAATTTTGACTATCAAAATTTGAATTTATTATCAGAAAGTATTGAAATTAAAAAAGAGACATTAGACTCATATTTAATTAAAGGAGATATTCAAAATAATAAATCACTAATAAATCCAAATATTTTATTTAAATTATTAAAGATTAATCAGGATTTTTTATCTAACAACGATATTTCAATTCAAAGTAAAAATTTTTTCTCATTTAGATTAAATAAATTAAAAAAATTAAAGAATTTCAAAATTGATTCAATTATAAATTTTGATGAAATTTATTTTAGTAAAAAGTACCAAAACTTAATTTTTCTAAAAGAAGGCATAATTAATTCTAAATATGAAAATAATCAATTTACTGCAGACTTTAAGTCAAATTTCGACTTTTCTAAGGATTTAAAAATTAAAAATGAATATAGGGATAATATTTTAAAATTTTCTGTAAATAGTAAAAATAATCAAAATATCAGAATTAACGGCAGCATAAGTAATGGGAAAACACTTTTAGATCCAAATGTTTTATTAAAACTTTTAGACATAGACTCCAATCTAATTTCTGACAATAATGTAAATATAAAAACAGATAATCAATTTAGATTTGAAGTAAATAATAGCAAAATAGAAAATTATCTTATCAATTCAACAGTTGATTTAGAAAAATTAGAGTTTAATAAAAAAATCCAAGATATTATTTATCTTAAAAACATTAAAACCAAATTAACTTTTCGTGATAAGCTATTAAAATTAGACTTAAAAAGTAATTACTCATTTTTTGACAAAAATAACAGTAATCAGTCAGACAAGAATATATTTAATTTAAAATTAAATAAGATAAATCCTAACATTTCTGACGTAGAAATTTTTTTACAGGCTGACAACAATAATATTAATACAAAGGAATTTAAAAAATATATTAATATTCAAAAAGGCATTATATCAGATCAGACCATAAACTTTGACTCAAATTTTTTAATTAATTTTTCTATTGATGAAGAATTTAATATTAAAAAACTTACTCTACAGTCTGATTTAAATTTAGATAATCTATACATTAATCATAAATCAAATTTAATAAAAAAATATTTAATAAACTATGACAATAAACTTATTATTAAGAGGCCTAATATTTTATTCGAATATTCAAATGATATAATAAATTTACAATTAGATGGCAAATATTCATTTAACAACAATGAGGATAATTTTTTTATAAAATTTAAAGGTGATAAAAATAATTTTGAAATTTATTCTTTATTAGACTTAGATAATTGCGTTTTAAATCTTACTGATATTCAATACTATAAAAAAAATGATATCCCTTCAAAATTAGAAATTTTAATAAGTAACTCAAAAAAAGGTTTAAACTTAGAAAGTATTAGTTTTAGAGAAAATAAAAATTATATTTCAATTAAAAATTTAATTATTTCAGATGATTTCAAAATTCAGAGTGTAGAAGAAGTTGATGTAAATTTTATAAATAAAAATAAAATTTTAAATAATTTCACAATTAGTAAAAATTCAAATAATTACAATTTTACTGGATATCAAATTGATGGAGAAAAATTAGTTGAAAAACTATTAAAGAATAACAAAAAAAATAAATTTTATAAATTGTTTGATAACATAAATACTTCATTAATATTAAGCTTAAATAAGATATATTTAGAAAAAAATGAATATCTTGAAGAAATTGTAGGTGAATTTAAAATAAAAAATAATAAGTTATTTCTAGCCAATGTTAATGGTGTTTTAAAAGATACAAAGAAATTCTTGTATTCTTATAGAACAACAATAAAAAATGAAAAAATTACGAACATATTCATTGAAGAGCCAAAACCGTTTGTAAATAATTACAAATTTATTAAAGGATTTGAGGAAGGTGAATTAAAATTAAATTCAATAAAAATTGATAACACTTCACGCTCAAATTTGAAAATTACTAATTTTAAAGTTAAGGAAGTTCCTGTCTTAGCTAAAATACTGATACTAGCATCTTTACAAGGAATTGCGGATCTACTTACTGGAGAAGGAATAAGATTTGATGAGTTCGAAATGGATTTTAAAACAAAAAATAATCTAACAGAAATAAATGAATTATATGCGCTTGGGCCAGCTTTATCTATAATGATTGAGGGTTATATTGAGAAAGATATAATAACAAGCCTAAGAGGAACTCTGGTGCCCGCAACCACAATCAATAAAACAATAGCTAAAATCCCATTACTTGGCAGCATTCTGGTAGGTGAAAAAACAGGCGAAGGTGTATTTGGTGTTAGTTTTAAGATTAAGGGACCACCAAGTAATTTAGAAAGTACGGTTAATCCCATAAAAACTCTGACACCAAGATTTATAACAAGAACTCTAGAAAATATTAAAGGTAATTAATTTAAAATTTTAAAATGTTTTTTCTTTCCGATTGATAACTTTACAAATCCTTTATCTGAGAAAAAGCTATTATCAATAATATATTTTTCATCCTGAATATTTTGGTTATCTATTTTGATTGCGTTTGATTTAATCAATCTTCTTATTTCAGATTTTGAGATATCTTTATTCACGAATGAAATTAGCTCAACAATATTTTTTGATAGAACATCACTCGTAACTTTTATCCCAGGAAGGTTTTCACCTGTTGAATTTTCTCTAAAGGTATTTTTTGCAAGATACAAAGATTTTTTTGCTTCTTTTTCCCCATGTAACATTGCCGTTGCATTATTGGCTAGTAAAATTTTTAATTCATTAATATTTTTATTTTTTACATTATCTAATTCCTCTAAAGATAAATCAGTAAACATCTTTAAAAACCTTATTACATCGCGATCATCTGTGTTTCTCCAAAACTGCCAGTAATCATATGGTGATAGTATCTCCTTATTAAGCCATACTGCGCCTTTTTCAGTTTTACCCATTTTAGTACCCGATGCTAAAGTAATTAGTGGGGTAGTTAAACCATATGCATGGTTTCCAGATTCTCTTTTAATAAGTTCAACTCCATTTATTATATTTCCCCATTGGTCTGATCCGCCAATTTGTAAATTACATTTATTTGATTTATTAAGTTCATAAAAATCATATGCTTGTAAAATCATATAATTAAACTCCATATAACTTAATGATTGTTCTCTTTCTAATCTTAATTTTACACTATCGAATGTTAACATTTTATTTATTGTAAAATGTTTACCTATATCTCTTAAAAAATTTATGTAATTAAGTTTACTTAACCATTTATAATTATTAACAAATATTGGTTTCAATTTTGGATTATTTGTTTTAAGAAAAATTCTAAAAACTTTTTTAATATTATTAATATTATTCTCTATCTGTTTTTCAGATAGTATTTTTCTAGTCTCCTCTTTTCCAGATGGGTCTCCTATTCTTGTTGTTCCTCCACCCAGAAGAACAATTGGTCTATGTCCATGTTTTTGTAAAAGCCTAAGGCACATAATTTGCAATAAACTGCCAACGTGAAGACTTGGTGCTGTACTATCAAATCCAATATATGCGTTAATATTTTCTTTGTTTAGTAAATCTGATAACCCTAATTCATTGGTACATTGATAATAGTAGCCTCTATCTTTAAATTCTTTTAAAAAATTATTCATAGGTCTATAATCTTACAATATACATATTTTAATAAAAAAAAATAAGAATGGAAAAAAATTTATCTGCACTTGGGTTCATGAGCGGAACTTCTGGTGATGGCGTAGATACATCTGTCATAAGTTCTAATGGTAAAGACACTATTAATATTAAATATAATAGATTTGATCCTTATCCAACAAGTCTCTCAAATAAAATTCATAGAGTAAAAGAAAATATTTTACAAATGCAAGACTTGCTAAAATATTCATCTGATATTGAGGATTTAGAGAAACAAATTACTGATTTTCATGCAGATATAGCAATTAAAACATCAAAAAAAATTGATTATGATCTCATCGGTTTTCATGGACATACAATTTATCATAATACAGATGAAAAAATTTCTAAACAAATTGGGCTTGGAAATAGTTTATCAAAAATAACTAATAAAACGGTAGTTTATGATTTCAGACAAAATGATATCAAAAATGGAGGAGAGGGCGCACCCTTAACGCCAATTTATCATCTTGCTCTAATAAAAGCACTGTTTAATGAAAATAAAGTAAAAATTCCTATTTCAATATTAAATATTGGTGGAATTGCCAATATTACTGAAATTGATAAAAATTTTAAAATTATAAGTAAGGATATAGGGCCAGGAAACTGTTTAATTGATAAATGGATAAGAAAAAATTCTGACAAATTTTTTGATCAGGATGGAAATTTAGCAAACAAAGGAAAAACAGACAAATTTATTTTTGATCAATATTTAGAAAATTATTATTATAGTAAAATAAGTTCCAAGAGATCTTTTGACACAAATGATTTTGATATTTCTTTTGCAAAAGGTCTTTCATTAGAAAATGGAACAACAACAATTTCTGATTTAACATCTGAGCTATTATCAAAAAAAATAGGAAAAAATAATATTTATGTTTGTGGTGGAGGCCGCAAAAATAAATTTTTAATTAATTCATTAAAAAGTAAAATTAAAAATAAACTTCTTTACATTGATGACTTAAATATAGATGGTGACTTTATTGAATCCCAAGCATTTGCATTTCTAGCAATTAGATCGTACCTAGGATTACCTATTTCATTTCCATCTACAACTAATTGTAAACACCCTAGTACTGGGGGGAATATTATTAAAACTTTTAATTAGTATAAAGCAGTTTCTTTTTTTATATATTTATTTAAAGATTTAATTAAAGAAACACTATTTTTAGAAAAAAAATGGTTTGCATCGGGAATAGATTCAAATTCGACCTTAATACCTTTTTGTTCACTAAGTCTTTTATTTAAATCGTTTAAATGTTCTAAGGGAACTAGTTCATCTTTTTTTCCATAAATCATTGTACCTGATGTGGGACATGGTGATAAAAAAGAAAAATCATAAACATTAGGTTGAGGAGAGACTACAACAAATCTATTTATTTCAGGTCTTCTCATTAACAATTGCATTGCTATTAAAGACCCAAAAGAAAAACCTGATATCCAACATTGAGAGTTGTCAAAGTTTTCTCTCTCAAGCCAATCAAGTGCTGCAGCAGCGTCCGCAAGTTCGCCTTGCCCATTATCAAACTCTCCATCACTTTTACCAACTCCTCTAAAATTTACTCTGCAAACAGAAAAATCATTATCAACAAAAGTTTGAAAAATATCGACAACAACTTTGTTGTTCATGGTTCCGCCATATTGAGGGTGTGGATGTAAAACTAATGCGATGGGGGAGGTATTCTTTTTACTTTTATAATACTTAGCTTCAAGTCTTCCAGCTGGACCTGGAATAAAAATCTCTACAATTTTATTATCTATTGATGCCATTGATTATTAATCTCAAAAAAAATTAGGGTTTTATGTACCAAAATTGAGTGACAAAATGCAAGTTTTTAAATATTAATTAAACTTGACTAAAATAGTCGGGTATATATAAGTCGCGTCAATCGCGGAAAATATGAAATTATCAAGTAAAGGTAGATATGCTGTAATGGCTCTGGCAGATCTGGCTAAATTTAATTTAAATGAGCCAGTATCATTAAGAGACATCTCTCTAAGACAAGGTATATCACTTGTTTACCTGGAGCAACTCTTTTCAAAATTAAAAAAAAACCAGATTGTTTCAAGTGTTAGAGGAAATAAAGGTGGCTATGTTTTATCAAAACAAGCTTCTGAGATAAAAATTTCAGATGTTTTTATTGCGGTTGATGAAAAAGTAAAAACAGTCGGGTGTGAAAAGCATTCTGAGAGTGGATGTAACGGTAAGTCTTCTAAATGTATTACGCATGACTTATGGGATGAATTAGAAGATTATATAAATAATTTTTTCCAGCAAAAAACATTAAGTGATTTAATTAATAAGAAGGTTTTAAATGGATAATAGGCAGAAAGAAATTGATAATTTAAAAGATTATAAATACGGTTTTACTACTGATATTGAAAATACAAGAGCTCCCAAGGGATTAAACGAAGATGTAATAAAATTTATATCTAATATTAAAAAAGAACCTCAATGGATGCTTGATTTTAGATTAAAAGCATTTGAAAGATTTAAGCAACTAAAAGAACCAAGTTGGCAAAAACCAAAATATCCAAAAATAAATTACCAAGATTTGTATTATTATTCAGCACCCAAAAGTATGAAAGATAAACCGACAAATTTAGATGATTTAGACCCTAAACTTTTGGAAACTTATAAAAAATTAGGTATTCCACTTCAAGAACAAAAAAGACTTAATGGTATAGCAGTTGATGCAGTATTTGACTCTGTATCAGTAGCAACTACATTTAGAGAAGAGCTTACAAAACAGGGGATTATTTTTTGTCCAATTTCAGAGGCTATTCAAAATCATCCTGAATTAGTTAAAAAATATTTAGGCTCAGTCATCCCATTAACTGATCATTTCTTTGCAACTCTAAATTCTGCAGTTTTCACCGATGGTTCATTTGCTTACATCCCTGAGGGTGTGCGATGTCCAATGGAACTTTCAACATATTTCAGAATAAATGCATCTAATACCGGTCAATTTGAGAGAACATTAATTGTTGCTGATAAAGGAAGTTATGTTAGTTATTTAGAAGGTTGTACAGCACCTATGCGAGATGAAAATCAATTACATGCTGCAAATGTTGAACTAGTTGCACTAGACGACGCAGAAATTAAATATTCTACTGTTCAGAACTGGTATCCAGGTGATAAAGATGGAAAAGGTGGAATTTATAATTTTGTTACAAAACGTGGTTTGTGCAAAGGAAAGAACTCAAAAATTTCTTGGACACAAGTTGAAACTGGTTCTGCCATTACTTGGAAATATCCAAGTTGTATTTTAAAAGGCGATAACTCAGTTGGAGAGTTTTACTCTATAGCGATAACTAACAATCATCAAAAAGCAGATACTGGAACTAAAATGATACATTTAGGAAAAAATACTAAAAGCAAAATAATATCAAAAGGTATTAGTGCTGGTTTCTCAGATATGACTTATAGAGGGTTAGTTGATATCTCATCAAAAGCTACAAATTCCAATAATTATACCCAATGTGATTCATTACTAATGGGCAACAAATGTGGAGCACATACAGTTCCATATATTAAAAATAAAAATTCAGAATCTAATATTGCTCATGAAGCTACAACATCAAAGATTAGTGAAGAGCAATTACATTACTGTCAGCAGAGAGGCTTGAGTGCAGAAGAGGCAGTGGGATTAATTGTTAATGGATTTTGCAAAGAGGTATTACAACAATTACCAATGGAATTTGCTGTTGAGGCTCAAAAACTAGTTGGTATCAGCCTAGAAGGTAGTGTGGGCTAATGTTAAAAATACACAAACTAAATGCAAAAATTGATAGCAAAGAAATTTTAAAAGAGTTTTCTTTAAATATAAATCCTGGAGAAGTACATGCTATTATGGGGCCAAATGGATCTGGTAAAAGTACACTTTCAAATATTCTATCAGGAAAAAAAGGCTATGAAGTTTCAGGAGAAGTTCTTTTTGAGGAAAAAGATTTGTTTGAACTTGAAACAGAGGAAAGAGCTCATAAAGGTATTTTTTTAGCCTTCCAATATCCTCTGGAAATTCCAGGAGTTAATACAAATATATTTTTAAAGACATCATTAAATGCAGTAAGGAAAGCAAGAGGTGAAAAAGAACTTGATGCAATAGAATTTTTAAAATTAGTTAAAAAAAAATCTAAAGAACTTAAATTTGATGAGGAGAAATTGAATAGACAATTAAATGTTGGTTTTTCAGGTGGAGAGAAAAAGAAAAATGAAATTTTGCAAATGTCGTTATTAGCTCCAAAATTATCAATTTTAGACGAAACAGATTCAGGACTAGATATCGATGCTTTGAAAATTGTAGCTGACGGGGTTAATACTTTAAGAGATGATAAAAATTCATTTCTAATAATTACACATTACCAAAGATTACTTGATTACATTAAACCAGATTTTGTTCATGTTTTAATGGATGGAAAAATTATTAAATCAGGCGGTGCAGAATTAGCTTTAGAATTAGAAAAAAAAGGGTATGAAAATTTTCATTAGATGAAAGAGCAACTACAAAAAGATTTTGATAATACTATTAAAAATTTAACTTTATCTCAAAAGGATATTGAAATAAAAAAGTTTTATTTAGATAATTTCATAAATAAAGGTTTTCCAAATAGAAAAGAAGAAGACTGGAAATTTTCTGATCTTAATCAAATAATTAAAAAAAATATTGGTGAGTTAAGTTTTTATAGTGACTATGCATCTACCAATAAAGTTGATACTTCTGTATTTGTAGATGGTCTAGAACATAACAAAATAGTATTTATAAATGGTAGAATAGAAAAAATTGATTTTGATTATGAAAAAAAAGACCAAATAGAGATAATTGATCAGTCAGAAACTATTAATAAATTTAACAATAATAGTTCTTTATCTGACTTAAATAGCGCCTTTACAAATAAGTCTTTTAAAATAGTGGTTAAAGAAGATTATCAATTAACAAAACCTCTTATTATCTACCATACAACTAACTCTAAAATTTGGTCTAAAAATATTAATTTAAGATTAAATTTTGAATTATATGAAAATAGCTCATTAAGATTAATTGATTTATTTAGAGACACATCAGAAAAAAACTTTCTAAATATTTTTTATAACTTTGATTTAAAAGAAAATTCTGTTTTAAAAAATTATAAACTAGATAAATTTGAAAATAAAAATATTAAGTATTCCTTTAATAATATTGAGCAAGATAAAAATAGTATTTCAGAAACATTTATTTTATCTTCAGGATCAAATTTTTTTAAGAATGAAATTAATTGTAATTTAAAAGGAGAATATTCATCAGCTTTTGTAAATGGTATTTTCTCTATAAATAGTAATAAACTTCACGAAATTAGAACAATAATAAATCACTTAACTGAAAATACAAAAAGCTATCAACTTATAAAAAGTGTTTTAGAGGATAGTTCAAGAGCAGTATATCAAGGAAAAATATTTGTTAACTCTAAAGCACAAAAAACAGATGGTTATCAACTGAGTAAAGCAATATTATTAAATAAAGATTCTGAGTTTAATGCTAAACCAGAATTAGAAATTTACGCTGATGATGTAAAATGTTCACATGGTTCTGCATCAGGTAGTCTTAATGAGGACTCAATATTTTATTTAATGTCTAGAGGATTAAATTATCAACAGTCCAGAGAGCTTTTGATAAACGGTTTTTTACTGGATGTAGTTGAGAAAATCACAGATCCTGAAGTAAAAAATTTAATTAAAAATATGATTGGAATTAAGGAATGAAAATAGAGAATATAAAAAACGAGTTTCCTATATTTGATGAAAAAATACAAAATAATGATTTAGTCTATTTAGATAGTGCTAACTCGTCACAAAAACCAAAGGTTGTAGCTGATAAAATTAATGAATTTTATACTAAACAATTTTCAAATGTTGGAAGAAGTGTCCACTATTTGGCAGTTGCAGCGACAAACTTATATGAAAATACAAGATCCTCTGTTCAAAAATACATTAATGCCAAAGATAAAAACGAAATAGTCTTTACCAAAGGAGCAACTGAGGCATTAAATTTAGTAGCCAACACTCTAGGGCAAAAATATCTAAATGAGGGTGATGAAATTTTAATTACAGAGCTTGAACATCATTCAAATTATGTCCCTTGGCATTTCTTAAGAAAATCAAAAAACATAAAAATTAATTTTGCGGAGGTAAATGATGATGGTGATATTTCTCTAGAGGATATTGAAAAAAAAATAACTTCTAAGACCAAAGTGATTGCAATTACTCACTTATCAAATGTTACAGGAGCGATATTACCTGTTAAAGAAATAACAGAGTTAGCACACTCTAAAGGAATAATAGTTGTAATTGATGGTTGTCAAGGAGCTCCTCATCTTAAATTAGATATGCAAGATTTAGACTGTGATTTTTATGCAATATCATGTCATAAAATGTATGGGCCTACGGGACTAGGTGTTTTATACGGTAAGAAAAAGTGGTTAGAAGAATTACCACCCTACCAAGGTGGAGGTGGAATGATTAGAGAAGTTAAAAAAGACAAAATATCTTATGGTGATTTACCAAATAAATATGAAGCTGGCACAATGGCGACAGCACAAGTTATTGCGTTTGATCAGTCAATTAAGTTTATGGAGAGCATAGGTATAGAAAACATAATGAAACATGAAGCTGATTTAATTGAATATGGTCAAGAACTGTTACAAAAAAATAACTCAGTTAAATTGATAGGTAGTCCAAAAAATAAAGGTGGAGTTTTATCATTTACTTTAGAAGGTATTCATCCACATGATATTGCAACAATTCTTGATGAAGATGGGGTTGCGATAAGAGCTGGCCATCATTGTTGTCAAATTTTGCATGATAAATTAAATATACCTGCCAGCGCAAGAGCGTCAGTTGGAATTTATAATACTAAAGATGACCTAGATAAATTAAATGACTCTATCAATAATTGTAAAAAAATATTTAATTTAAAATGAATTTAAAAGAACTTTATCAAGAAATTATTTTAGAACATGGAAAAAATCCAAGGAATCTTGGAAAGACACATGAGTTTAATAAAGATGCAAAAGGTAATAATCCCTTATGTGGAGATAATGTTCATGTTTATTTAAAATTAAACGGACAAAAAATAGTTGAGGATATTTCATTTGAGGGAAGTGGATGTGCTATATCTATGGCATCAGCTTCAATAATGACAGATTTAATCAAAGGTAAAAATGAACATGAAGCTAAAGAGATTATTGAAGATTTTTTAGGAATGATAAAAGAAAATCCAGAACTAAAATCAGAATATATAACAAAGGATGAAAAAACGAAATTAATGTGTCTTTCTGGTGTCAAACAATATCCAATGAGAGTTAAGTGTGCAACATTATCATGGCACACTCTTATATCTGCAATAGATAATTCTGAAGAAATAACTAATACTGAGTCGTAATTTTATGGAACTAAAAGAAAAAGTAATTGAAGAAATAAAAAAAATTTATGATCCAGAAATACCCGTAAATATTTATGAACTTGGATTAATATACGACATTGCAGTAGATAAAAAAAATATTAGTGTAAAAATGACACTTACCACCCCAAATTGCCCAGTAGCTGAAAGTTTGCCTAAAGAAGTTAAAGATAGTATTATGCAATTAGAAGAAGTTGATAAAGTAGATTTAGATTTAGTATGGGAACCACCATGGGATAAATCTATGATGTCAGAAGCAGCTAAATTAGAATTAAATTTATGACGAAACAAATTATATCTTTGAGCGATCAAGCAGCTAGTAGAATAAAAGAGATTATGTCCTCTGCTGAAAATAAGTCTATTGGAGTTAGAGTTGGTGTAAAATCAGGCGGATGTGCTGGCATGTCTTATGTTATGGAATATGCTAAAGAAATTAATCCAAATGATGAACTTATTGAGGATAAAGGAGTTAAGGTTTTTATAGATCCAGCAGCAGTAATGTATCTTCTTGGAACTGAAATGGATTTTAAAAAAGAACAGTTTTCTTCAGAATTCGTTTTTAACAATCCTAACGAAACCGAAAGATGTGGATGTGGGGAGTCTTTTAAAGTTTAATTGATTATTGGTAATAGGATATAAACCAATATTGGCCTCTTTTATCCATAGAATAAGTTTTATTTTTTCTACTTCTAGACTTCCTAATTTCAGGTTTTTTATAACCAATAATATTCTTAAACGTTGATATAATCTTTAGCATATCTTTTTTTAACAAAAAAAAATGAAATTAGAATTCTAATATGGGAATACCTGCTATTACTGCAGGTAATCCCATAAAAATAAGCTTTTTAACAGCTATAATACATGTCAAATTCGATAGGGTGCGGTGTATGTTCAAAATTATGAATTTCTTCATATTTAAGTTCAATGTACGCATCTATCTGATCATCAGTAAATACATTACCTTGAGTTAAGAAGCCTCTATCTTTATCTAAAGCTTCCATTGCCTCTCTTAAAGAACCGCAAACAGTTGGTACTTTTTTAACTTGCTTTTCTGATAAAGCATAAAGGTCTTTGTCAAACGATTTACCTGGATCAATTTTATTTTTTATTCCATCAATTCCAGCCATAAGCATGGAAGCAAAAGTTAAATATGGATTACCAGAAGCATCAGGAAATCTTATTTCACATCTTGCACCTTTTTTACTTAATGTAATTGGTATTCTACATGACGCTGATCTGTTTCTTGCTGAGTATGCGAGTAAAACTGGAGCTTCAAATCCTGGAATTAATCTCTTATAACTATTTGTAGTAGCATTTGAAAATGCATTTATAGCTTTAGCATGTTTCAACACACCACCAATATAATACAATGCTGTCTGTGAAAGATTTGCATATTTATTTCCGGAAAACAGTGGATTCTTGCCTTTCCAAATAGATTGGTGAACATGCATTCCAGATCCGTTATCTCCTTTTACAGGTTTTGGCATAAATGTTGCAGTTTTACCAAAAGAGTGAGTAACCATTTGAACTACGTATTTATATAATTGAACATTATCAGCTTGATCAACTAAAGTTCCAAATAACATGCCTAACTCATGTTGACTGGGAGCAACTTCATGGTGATGTTTTTCAACCTTTATCCCAACATCCCTTAAACCTTTTAAATATTCGCCTCTCATATCTTGAGCACTATCTACAGGTGGAACAGGAAAGTATCCTCCCTTAACTCCAGGTCTATGACCCATGTTTCCATTAGCATAAGATTTACCTGAGTTATAAGGTCCTTCAGTACTATCTATTGAAAAACCTGTTTCATTCATTTCATTTTTAATTTTTACATCATCAAATACAAAAAATTCTGGTTCTGGTCCAAAATAGGCTTTATCTCCAATTCCTGTTTTTTTTAAGTATGCCTCAGCTTTTTTTGCAATTCCTCTTGGATCTCTTTCGTAAGGAGTTCTTTTTACTGCATCTAAAACGTCACAAAACAAAATCATGGTATTATGAGACGTATAAGGGTCGATAACTGTTCTACTTAGGTCTGGCTTTAATATCATATCAGACTCGTTAATTGCTTTCCAACCAGCAATAGACGATCCATCAAAAAAAACGCCGTCGTTTAACATTTCGTCATCAACAATTGTTGTATCCATAGTTACATGTTGAAGTTTACCCCTAGGATCTGTAAATCTTAAATCTACAAATTCTACATCTTTTGTTTTCATTAGTTTTAAAACGTCTTTAGCGCTCATAAAATCTCCTATAATTTTTTAATTTTCTTATCAGTTAAGAAAAGATAAATAATGCCTATAAAATAGATATCACATATGCTTTTTTTACATATATATTAACCCTAAAAATTTGGAATTTTCAATCAATCTTAAGTTGCAAAAATGAGTTTATTAAACAAAGAACCAGTTAAAAGAGCTGAAAAAGCATTAAAACAGTTCAATGAGACTTTATCAGTCACAGAATTAGAAAATACTGCAAGAACAGCAATTGATGCAGCAACGTCATTAAACTGTGAGGTAGGAGCAATTGTCAAAAGCTTACTTTTTAAAAATGGAGATAATTATTTTTTATGTTTGGTATCTGGTGACAAAAGATGTTCATTAAACAAACTAAAAAAATTTTTTAATAGTAAAGATTTAAGTATGGCATCTCCAGATGAAGTGAAAGATCAAACTGGATATACGATTGGAGGGGTTTCACCTATTGGTCATATAAATAGTTTACAGATATTAGTTGATAGTTCATTAAACAGGTTTAAAGATTTGTATGCTGCTGCAGGACATCCTAATTGTATTTTCAAAATCAACTTTAAAGATCTGTTAAAATTAACTAATGGTTCATTAGAAGATATTGTAGAATGAAAACTCCAAATACTACCGATTATTTTATTCTTACTTTTTTAGCTTTACTTTGGGCTTCAGCTTTTTTTAATATTAAAATTGCAACATACTCTTATGGACCGATAACGATAGCCTTTTTAAGAATTTTTTTTGGGATGATACCACTATTGTTACTTTGTTATTTCAAAAAAATTAAAATCGAAGCTTTTTCAAAGGATTGGAAATGGTTTGCAGCAATTGGTATTATTAATTTAGTTATACCTTTTTTTCTAATAGCATACGGAGTTCAAAAAGTTCAAAGTAACCTAGCAGCAATTTTAATGTCGACTACACCCATAAGTGCAACGATACTTGCACATTTTTTTGCTAAGGGAGAGAGGATCAATTTAATAAAAATATTTGGAATAGTTTTAGGTTTTTCAGGAATTGTTTATATGTTCTCAGAAAATTTACTTATAAATAACGAAAATTTATTCTCTGCACTTATGATACTTTTAGGATCTACTTTTTATGTTATAGGAGGAATTTTAACATTAAAAATTAGTAATAAAAAAAATGAAAATGTAACTGCATCAATTCTTATTTGGGGAGCTATTATTGTTTGTCCAATATCACTAATATTTGAGCAACCTTGGAATTTAAATCCCTCATTAGAGTCCACATTATCTTTGATTTATCTTGGTATTTTTCCAACTGGAATAGCATGGCTATTAAGATTTATGATTTTAAAGAAAAATGGCTTAGTTTTTCAAAGTCAGGTCGCTTATTTAATACCAATTTTTGGTGTAATTTTAGGATATATTTTCCTAAATGAATTAGTGACACCTAAAATTTTAATTGCTCTATGTGCTGTTGTCTTAGGAATTTACTTTGTAAAAAAAGCAGGGGATAAAAAAATACAGAATATATAAAAATAAATAATTCTAATTTATTTTTAATTTTTCAAATTTTTTTGACTTAACTGACTTTTGCGCACCCTCTGCTAAAATTATAGACTTTCTTCCATCTTCAAAAACAGCTCTAGGTTTAATATTTTTTTTACAAAATTTTGCTAGGTCATATAATTGCAAACTAAAAGCTTCTGCGTATCTCTCTATAAAAAAATGGAGGAGAGGGGATTTATTATTTGTAGAATTTTTTAAAAAAAGATTGGTTTCTGTATCTCTTTTATTATCGGAAATCATCATTCCTTTTGTGCCAAAAAGCTCAACCCTTTGGTCATAACCAAAACTACAATGTCTTGAATTAGTTATAACGCATTGTACTCCTTTTCTCGACTTAAGCACCGTAGTCGCAAGCTCAAAGTCTTTTATCTTATTAAACCTTTGGTCTGATATATTACTTCCAGTAGCAAATACTGATATAAATTCATCTGAACCCAAGTAATATCTTGCTAAATCAAAATCATGAATCATCATATCTTTAAAAATACCCCCCGAAACTTTTAAATAAGATAATGAAGGAGGAGCAGGGTCTCGACTAGTTATGATAATTTTCTCTAGTTTGCCTATTTTATTTTTTAACAAATTCTTTTTTAGTAAATTATGTCCAGGATCATATCTTCTATTAAAACCTATTTGTACTTTAGGATTAAGTTTTTTAATTTTCTTTAGAGATGAATTAATTTTATTTAGATTTAAATCTAGTGGTTTTTCACAAAAGACTACTTTTTTATATTTCGCACCCTTTTCAATAAACTTTAAATGCGTAGAAGTAGAGGAGGCTATAAAAATACATTTAATTTCGTTATCTTTAAAAGCGATATCTGGATTATTTATTGAAATAGCATTAAATCTTTTTGAAATTTTGCTTGATAAATTTTTATTTAAATCAAAAACATATTTTAAATCAAATTCACTATTTTTTCTTAAATTATCAGCATGCATCTGGCCAATTCTACCAAGGCCAAACAGAGCAGTTTTTATTTTATTTTTACCCATCTTTTTTTTTTATTTGAAACTTTGCAAGCTTCAATAAATTTTGCAGTTTCAAGTCCCTCATCCTCATTTGGGTAAAAGTACCTTTTTTTTGCATTATTTTTCAAAGAATCTGCAAATTCGCGATAAATATTTGCAAATGCATCCAAATATCCTTCTGGATGACCAAATTTTAATCTAGAAAATTTTTTAGACAATTCAGCATTAAAAAAACCTCTTTCAATAAATTTAACAGCACCATTAGATGGATTAAGTTTTAAATAGTTTGGATCGTTTTGAACCCATTCCAAACTTCCTTTCGTTCCAAATATTCTTATTCGTAATCCATAAACTCCGCCTCTAGCCATCACACTGGTCCAAAACATTCCTTTAGCTCCGTTATTAAAATTAATCATTACTTGAGCATTGTTGTCCATTTTAATTTTATTTGAAACTTGTTTAATATCTGCAAAAATAGTTTCACCTTTTAAGCCTGATATATAAGTTGCCATATGATATGCATGGGAGCCAATTTCATTCAAGACTGCTGAGGCTCCAACAATATTTTTATCTATTTTCCATTTAAACTTTTTCTTTGCATTTTTTTGTGAGATATTTTCTCCACCTGACCAATCTTGAACATATTCAACATTTACATATTCAACTTTTCCAATTTTACCTTTTTCAACCAATAATTTAGCTTCTCTAACCATAGGATAAGCAGAATAATTATGTGTTAAAGCATACTTAATTTTTTTATTTGATTTTATTTTTTTGAATAATTTTTTAGCTTGAGTAAGATTTCCAGCGAATGGTTTATCAGAAATTATATGAATATTTTTATCAATAAATTTTTCAGCAATAATCTGGTGACTTGAAGGAGGTGTCATTATTGCAACAACGTTTATACCATCTTCTCTCGCTGCTTCACTTTCAGCCATTTCTTTAAAATTTGAATAGCATCTCTCTTTTAAAATACCTAAGCTTTGGCCAAAGCTTTTAGATAGTTTTGAATTTCTGGAAAAAACACCAGCAACTATCTCATATTGATTATCAAATCTTGATGAAATTCTATGAACATGACCAATCCAAGATTTTGGACCACCTCCAACTACGCCAAGCTGAATTTTTTTTCCTTTAATTAATCTCATGATTAAATATATCTTAACAAATAAAAAATTTATGTCAGTAAAATTAGGTATAGCACCAATTGCATGGAGTAATGATGACATGCCTGAGCTAGGCGGAGATACTCCTCTAGAGCAATGTTTGTCAGAGGCAAGTCAGGCTGGATTTGTTGGAATAGAATCAGGTGGTAAATTCCCAAAAACATCTGAAAAATTATTACCAAAATTAGATAAATATAACTTAAAATTATGTTCTGGTTGGTATAGCGGAAATCTTAGAAAAAATTCTGTCGAACAAGAAAAAAATTTAATTCAAGACCAACTTAAATTATTTAAAGATTGTGAAGCTCCATGTATCGTTTTTGCTGAAGTTTTTGGTTCAATACAGGGTGATCCAACAAAAAAACTTTCCAATAGACCCAAGATGACGGATCAAGAATGGAAAGATTATTGCACAAAAATATCTGAACTTGCAAAATATCTTGAAGACGAAGGTATGCCTTTAGCTTATCACCATCATATGGGTACAGTAATAGAAACAGAAGAAGAAACTATTAGATTGCTAGAAAATACAAATGATAGTGTAAAATTAACTTTAGATACCGGTCATATGCTATTTGCTCAGGGAAATTCAATTAATATAATAAATAAATTTAAGGAAAGAGTAATCCATATTCACTGCAAAGATATTAGGGAGGAAGTATTAAAAAAAGCTCTTTCTGAAGATTTAAGTTTTAGGGATGCTTTTTTAGAAGGTGCTTTTACCGTACCTGGCGATGGGTGTATCGACTATAAACCACTGTTTGATATTTTAAAAAAAAATAATTATCAAGGTTGGCTTGTTGTAGAAGCTGAACAAGACCCTAAAAAAGCTAATCCACTTGAATATGCTATTAAGGGTTACAAATATATTACAGATACTTTAAAGAAATCAAATTTAGAGATTAATAATCTATAATTTTACTTTTTTACTATCTTCAAGTTTACCATCAAAAAAATCAAAAATATTTTGAATAGTTTCTTTTGCCATCCTTGTCATACATTCTTCAGTGAATGCTGCAGCATGAGGACTAAGGAAAACTTTTTCATTTTTTAAGAGAGGATTATCAGCCTCTGGAGGCTCTACGTCAAATACATCAATTCCTGCTCCAAAAATCAAATTTTCTTTCAAAGCCCTATCTAAATCTTTTTCATTTATAATACCGCCTCTTGCAGCATTTATGATGATGCAGTTTTTTTTCATCGTTTTTAAAAGTTCGAAATTTATAATATTTTTAGTTTGATCCGTTAAAGGTATATGGAGTGAGACAGCATCCATATCTTTAATAGCCTTTGATAAATCTTCAACTTTTTTACCACCCATTTTGCTTATTGTTTCTGAGTCTACAAATGGGTCGTAAACAAAAACGTTCATTTCAAATCCTAAACATCTTTTAATCAATGCTTTTCCAATTCTTCCAAATCCAGCTATAAGAATATTTTTATCCCAAATCTCTATAGTTTTTGGTAATTTATTTCGTTCAGTAAATTTTCCACTTTTAACCGAATGGTCATACATACTCTTTCTTTTTGAGATACTTAAAAGCATGAAAAGTACATGTTCTGCAACTGCTACAGCATTTGCTGTTGCAGTTATTGCTACATCGATATTTCCCTTTTTACAGCTATTTAAATCAATATTATCGTAACCAACTCCATGTCTTGAAATTATTTTAAGGTTTTTCGCATTTTCAATTGCCTCTGCAGGCAACATTGATGTTCTTAAAGAAACCGCATCTGCATCAACAATTTTTTGTTTCACGTTTTCAACGCTTAAATCTTCAACTACTTCGTATTTATAGTTACTATTACTTTTTAATAACTCCATACCTTTTTCATGAATAGGTTGAACAATTAGAATTTTTTTCATAATTTTAAAAATTGAAATTATACTAGTCTAGCAAGATCTCTTTTGCTATTTTTAAATGTCGGAAGTGGATATTTAAATGCATACTTTCTTGGAATACATTTATTCTTTGCCTTTTCCCATAAAGCAATCCATTGCTTATAGTTGTGGATAGTAATATTTTTTTTGTCTTTGCTTCTTACATAAAAATTTGGCAAAGGTTTTCTACCAGATGGAGTTCCAGCTCTATTATATCTTAAATCAGCGCTAATTCTAAAATCGTTAGATCTATTAGGCAATGAACAATGAATTGAGTGTTTGTGCAAAATTATAATATCGCCAACATCAGCCTCCAGAAAAGCTGGTTGGTATTTATCAAGTAGTTTACTATCTTTTATTTCGACTTGACCTCTATATCCCGATATATGATTCAATAGTCCTAATTTATTAATTTCTTTCACTGTAATCATACATCCATTTTTTTTTGTAGTTTTAGTAAATGGAATCCACACAGTAACCATATCGGTTAATCTTTGTCCCAAAGACGATAATACTGCTGCATCCTGATGCCATGGCGTTCTGCCTGAGAGACCATCGTGAACAGAATGTTTAGGTAGTTTTTTTTCAGGTTGTTTAATTCTTGTATTTTGAACAGGATTTGACAGAATTTCTGGCCCTAATAATTTTTCAACTACATCCAAGATTTTTTTGTGATTTATTAAATTCCACAAAGATTGAGATGCAAAATAATCACTATCTTTCTTTACATGATCTCTTGGAAGTCTAGTATTAAAATATTGATCAAGATCATAAATATTTAGCTTTGAAATGTATGTGTATTTTTTCCTAAAGTTATATTCAAAAATCTTTTCTTTCATGTGGTCTGGAGCAAATTTATGAACTAAATTGTCCATTACATATTCCATGTCATTTAAAATTGGTTTTAAATCTTTATTGAAGTTGAGAACATTTCTTACTCTTAAGAAGCCATCTCTATCTAAAATACTCTTTAATTTATTCTTAATCTGCATATTCTTTAATATTTTAGCAAATAATTTGAATCATGAAAAGATGTAAGCATTCTTTTTTTCGTCGCAACAATATGTGGATGATATTCAGAATTTTTATATTTCCATATTACTGGTTTATTGAGGGCATAACTTCCATAAATAAAAAATCTTTTTGGACAGTTTTTTTCCTTAAATCTATTTACTCCGTGATAAGAATTAGGAGTAGATTTAAAGAAAATTACACTTCCCTGTTTTGGTGTAAATTCCTTTAATTTATCAAGTTCATTAATTTTAGGAAATCTTCTAAAACTTTTTCTAAGGTTTTTGATAGTTTTTTTCTTGTATATAGTAAGAGATCCTCCATTTTTTTTAGGTATATCAGTTAAATAGATTAAAAAATTATATAGCCTATTCACATCATCTCTATGCGGTCTCAATCTATATCCTCCTTTAGACACTGAGAAATCAATATCTAAATTTAAATTTGGGTTTTTATAACTCTTACCTAATAGTTTTTTAAGTTCTTTGGAATTTACTTTTCTTTTAAGTGTATATTTTTTTTTATTAAATATTTTTGGTTTAAATAAACTTTCCCAAGTATTTGTCTTAAACTCTGTTTTAAATTTCTTATCAATTTTATTATAAAACGATTGTGTATTGAAAGTAGCAAAAATTTTTTTTGAGATTTTAGAACTTGATATATACTTATTGAAATTTTTTGATCCTTTATTAATTCTGCTTCTACCACCCATAATCATATCATCAAAACTTTTTGAATTACTTATTTCTTTAATTATAGAATTGCAGATTTTTTTACTGATTATTTGTTCTCCAACAATGACTGGGAAGTTTGATTTAATTTTCTTTAGTTTGCTAATTTTCAGCATTTAGCTGTACATACCCTCTTTTACTTTAATCATTTTGTACATAAGGTCATTTAATGGCGTGGCTATTCCATGTTTTTTTCCTATTTTAGACACAGCGCCACTGATGAAATCAATTTCAGTTTTTCTTTTATAAAGTACATCAAAAGCCATTGAAGACTTATTTGTTTGTTTTGAATCTACTATTTTATTAAACATAAATAAACACTCATCTTCAGAAACATCAACACCATCTGCTAAAGCAACATCTCTTGTTTCTAAAATTATCTCTTTACCTAAACTTCTTGAGACATCGTTGGCATTATTATTTATGTAAAGATCAGTGTGATGCAGATCAAAAATAGCTGAAAGTGGGCCTATTGCTGTTAATGCAAAAAGTTTCATCCATTTTCTTTTTTTTACATCCTCAGCTGCAATCATTTCTAAATTATGAGCAGTAAATGTGTCTGCAATTTCAGTTATTCTATCTGTTATCCCACCATCATATTCTCCAATCCAAGAGGGTAGAGCTGCATGATTCATAATATGACCAGGGCCTAAGATATTTGATGCTTGAGTTGTTGTTCCACCAATTACTTTTTCATCGCCAACAATACTTTTAATTATAGCTTCATGTCCAATTCCATTTTGAAAAGACATAAAAACTGTTTTATCGTTAATAATGTTTTTAATACTTTTTAAAGCAGGTTCTAGAGCCGTTGCTTTACACATGACTATCACAGCATCAACTTTTCCCATTGTAGATGGATCTGATGTTGCTGGTACCTTTATAAATCTATCACCACCATGACCATCCATTTTTAGACCATTTTTATTTATTTCATCAACGTGCTCTTTCCAAACATCAATGAGCATTACATTTAGACCTTTTTCAGCAAGCAACCCTCCAAATAGACAACCCATTGCTCCCGCACCAAGAACTGCAACTTTCAAATTTTTATTATTCATTTTTAAGAAACGAAATATATTAATGTATAGAAATTATGCAATATATTATGTAACTAATTTATATATGGAATTAAAAATAGAAAAAGGAATTTTTAAGAAATTCGAGTTAGAAGAAATAACAAGTGCGTTGCAAGTTGGATTGTCAAAAAATTTTGAAAGTGTCACAGCAAAGATAGTTGATTGTCCAAATTTAAGAGATTGGAATTGTCCATCAGAAGGAATGAGTGGCAACCAAAGAATAATTGATGTTGGAGGAGAACCGTATATGCACGATCCTAAATATATTGGTGCTGAATTCGATTATGCAGAAATATCAAAATTGATTGGGTCAGAGAAATCATACGCACTTGGCGCAGGATCTGGAGCAATGTCTTGTCTTGATGGTCACTGCGGTGAATTGGTTATAAACGAAAACTTAACAACAAAGGAGTATAGATCTTTAATAGCAAGGGTAGGTAAAGATAAAAAATGTATTGTAGAGGACTATAATGACAGTAAACACGGTGGGCTTGGCAATGTTTATTATTCAGATGGTATTAAGGGTAAAGTTATTTATTTAAAGATAAAGAAAAGAATTGGAAAACAAGGCTCATTGCCTCAAGCAATCAGAGCAGCACTTTCAAAAAATTTAAAAATATTTAACAACGATCATATCGCTTTAGCTGGTGTATTTAGAGTTTTAAATGGAAAAATAAGATCACATGTTCAACCAGATTATAAGGATATAAAACATGAATACTACGATCCAAAATTAATGAAATGTACAAAAGATTTTCTTCAATTTTATGAGCCAGTAGGGCCAAAATTACAATGTTATACCGTTTTATGGACAGGAGATCCAATGGGTGGAGAATTAAATCTTAGAGAGTCTGGAGAGCATACACATTTTCATTCATACGAACATAAAAATGATGCAGGACATTATCATTTTGATGTTACGCCAGACGAGATAGAATATGAAGGATATTTTAATACCGCACAAGAAGTTCACAGAGTAAATAATATTTACAAAGAATTATCTGCGAAAAATTAATTTAGTAAGTTTCAGACTCTTTTTTGCTTATTGAGCCTTTCATTTTTTCTACAATTGCCTTAGCACCAGCACTCATTGCCCTTTGATCTGCTCCAATAGTTACAAAGTTAAATCCTTTATCGATCATTTTTTGTGCATACTCAGGTGTTCCATTATGAATTCCTGCAAAAATATTATTTTTTTTGGCATGCTCTAAAATTCTAAGAATTTCAGAATATGCCTTTGTATCTTCTGGTCTATCAAATCCAGGCTTTTCTCCAATTGCTAAACTTAAGTCAGCTGGGCCAATATATATTCCATCTACACCATCTGTAGACATAATCTCATCTAATTTATCTAATGACTCTTTTGTTTCAATCATAGCTAATTTTAAAATTTCATCATTTGCATGGTCGGCATAATCAGCTCCACCATAAATCAATCCTCTAACAGGACCAAAACTTCTATATCCTCTTGGAGGATACATGCATGCTTGTACAAATCTTTCTGCCTCTTCTTTATTGCTAACCATAGGACATATAATTCCATAACAACCAGCGTCTAAAATTTTCATGATTTGGCCCGGTTCATTCCAATTTACTCTTGCAAGAGGAGTTACATCAGTTGATGAAATAGTTTGAAGCATTGGAAGTGCATTTGTGTAATCAACAAGTCCATGCTGCATATCTACAGTTAGAGAATCCCAACCCTGATGTGCCATAACTTCTGCTGATACAGTGCTTGGTATTTGTAACCAACCATTAACAACAGGCTTACCTTCAGCCATCATTTGTTTGACTTTATTTTTTCTCATTAATAATTGAGACCGAAGTGAGTGTACTTAACGTTCAAATAATCTTTGATAGCCGTAGAACCACCTTCTCTTCCATAGCCTGTTTGTTTTATTCCTCCAAAAGGCACTTCAGCAAAAGCAATTGTTGGATGGTTTACAGCGCATGTTCCAGTTTCCATTTTTTCTGAGACTTTGTGCGCTTTTTCTAAGGAATTTGTGTAGATATAGCTTGCTAAACCAAGGTCATTATCATTA
>JACWDO010000070.1 GCA_014654115.1 Pelagibacterales bacterium SAG-MED17
CTGGAAATTTAGACAGTGAAAACTCTGAGCTAATTTCTAATATTCTTTTTGATTACGTCAAAGAAGAAAATGCAAGTTTAATTATGGTTACTCACGATAATAAATTAGCAAATCTTTCAAAGAGAATTATTAAAATAAAGGATGGTAAAATTGAGTAAATATCAAAATTATGGTCTTTATTTTAAATACGCTCTCAGAGATTTAATAAGAAGTTATAATAAGATCTCAAGTATAATTATTACTCTTTTTATAAGTCTCTTTATTTTAAGTTCTATAATGACAATTGAAGATAGTCTAGAAAATGAACTTAATGAAAATGCAAAATTATTATTAGGTGGTGATTTAGAAATTGATTACAATAATAGAGAAGGTGATCAAACTAAAATAGATAGAATAACTAAATTTGCTACAGTCTCTCAAATGGTTGAATTTAGCACAATGATTTCAACTGTTGATAAAAAAATCAATAAAACCTCATTTACCAGGGTAAAATCAGTCGATCAATTTTATCCATTGTATGGAAATGCACTGTATGAACCTAATGATGCATTAGAAAAAATTAAATCAGGTAGAAAGTTCAATATTAGTAAATGAAAATATTTTTAAAAATTTAAACTTAAAAATTAATGACATAGTAAAAGTCCAAGATAAGGAGTTTAAAGTTATTGGCATAGTTAAAGTTTTACCAGATATTGGAGGTGCTTTTGTATTTGGAGATTTTGCTTTAACTGGAAAAAAAACTTTAGATAAGCTAGATCTAAACACTCTTGGTAGTTTTTTAAATTATGAATATAAAGTTAAATTTAACAAATCTGTTAATAGTAAAGAGGGTATCGAAAGAGTAGAAAATTTATATAAAGATCAGGATAGAGTTAGATTAAGATACCCCGAAAACTCAGCAGGAGGAATTAGAAGAATTGTTGATAATTTTTCACAATTTTTATCACTTGTATCAATTAGCGCTATGTTAATTGCTGGAATAGGTATAGCAAATACTCTTTTATCATTTATTAATCAAAAAAATTCGTCAATTGCAGTACAAAAAGCAA
>JACWDO010000071.1 GCA_014654115.1 Pelagibacterales bacterium SAG-MED17
TGAGATAAATTCAGAAAATATTGTTGTTGGTTTTGTATCTAATGGCTGTTTTTAAATCAAACTTGCGAGGATAAAATCCCCGCAAGCAAGGTAAAACTTATTTAATTTCTATAAGTTTTTTCTTTTTATGTTCTGGAATAATTCTTTCACAAGATATTGTTAAAAGACCATCTTTAAGCTCAGCACTATTTACTTTTACGTCATCAGCGATAGTGAATGACCTTGCAAATTGTCTTTGAGAAATACCTTTATGAATGATTTCTCCATCAATTTCACTGTTCTCAGATTTATTAACTTGTTTAGTTCTAACTGTTAATAAATTATCCTCAAACTCAACCTCAACATCTTTTTTATTAAAGCCAGCTAAAGCAACCTCAATTGCATAGTTGTCTTTACCTGTTTTTCGAATGTTGTAAGGTGGGTAATTTGACTGCATTGTCAAATTTCCGTTACCTAACATATTTTCAAATTGATCAAACATGTCGTCAAAACCAATTGAAAACGGTCTTAGTGAGTTAAATATAGATAGATCCTTACTTGTCATAATATCCTCCTTTGTTAAGCAAGTTTATATTTAGTAAGCCCCATAAGGCGACTTACAAATATTATTTAGGAATTACTTTTGATATTTCAAGATTAAAAAATTAGATTTTTTTTGTAATTTTTAATGCGAACGCATAGTCGATTGCAATTTCTTCAATAGCGCCATCTCGACCAGATTTACCACCATGACCTGCATTCATTTCTGTTTTTAATAAAAGCAAATTATTATCAGTTTTAAATTCTCTTAATTTAGCTGTAAATTTTGCAGGCTCATCAAACAAAACTCGATTATCGCTTAGACTAGTTGTTATTAACATGTGAGGATAATCTTTTTTTTTTATATTATTATACGGAGCATATGAAAAAATATAATCAAAGTGTTCCTTGTTATCTTTTGCATTTCCAAATTCGTCAAACTCTCCAACCGTTAAAGGCAAAGAATGATCCAGATTTGTTGTCAAAGAGTCTACAAATGGAACAGCCATTATAATTCCTAAAAATAAC
>JACWDO010000072.1 GCA_014654115.1 Pelagibacterales bacterium SAG-MED17
AAAAGATTAAGAGAATTTGAATATAAGTTAGAAAATGAAGATAGTGGAAGTAAAAGTGAATTTAAAACGTAGTTAATGAATCTATCACAAGAACTATTATTAAATCTTATAGAAATAACATCTAACTCTGCAATAGCCTGCTATCCATATATTGGTAAAAATGAGAAAATATTAGCAGACAAGGCAGCAACTGATGTTATGAGATATGAACTAAACAGATTAAATATAAAGGGCAAAGTTGTAATAGGTGAAGGTGAGCTAGATGAAGCGCCAATGCTTTATATTGGCGAAGAACTTGGTAGGGGTGATGGCCCTGAAATAGATATAGCCGTTGATCCAGTTGAAGGTACTAATTTTGTTGCCAAAAATCTTCCAGGATCAATGTCTGTATTAGCGATTGCCGAAAAAGGAAACTTATTAAACGCACCAGAAACTTATATGGATAAAATTGCAACTGGCAGTCATATTCCTAAAGGTACTTTAGATATAGATTTTACAGTTGAAAAAAATATTAAAAACTATTCCGAACTAGCAAGTAAAAAAAATTCAGATATTACAGTTTGTATTCTTAATAGACCTAGACATAAAAAAATTATTAAAGAATTGCAAAGACTTAATATAAATATAAAATTAATTGCTGATGGTGATGTATCTGGAGCTTTGCTTGTTTCAGATCCAAAATTTAATGTAGATATTTTTATGGGTATTGGTGGAGGCCCAGAAGGTGTTATTGCTGCTTCGGCTTTAAATACACTAAATTGTAATTTTCAAGGTAGATTTCTGTTTAAAACAGATGAAGATATAGATAGAGCAAAGAAAATGGGTATTAAAGATTTAAATAAAAAATATGAAATTGATGAAATAGTTAAAGGTGAAAGTATTTTTTGTGCTACAGGCATTACATCTGGTGATTTAATGAATGGTGTAATCAAGAAAAGTGACCAATACATCACTGAAACAATTATTACTCATAAGAAATCCTATTTAGAATTAATAAAAAAAGTGGTTTCGCTAGATCGG
>JACWDO010000008.1 GCA_014654115.1 Pelagibacterales bacterium SAG-MED17
CATTTCTGACTCCATAGATTTTTCTAGATATGTAGTAATTTCCATACTTTCTCCTCGGCCTATCGCACCTAACTCTGTTACACCTGCAACTTCTGTGGCAAATCTGATACATCTAGTACAGTGAATACATCTTGTCATTTGTGTTTTTATTAATGGTCCCATATATTTTTCAGGTACATATCTTTTATTCTCTTTAAATCTTGATTTATCAATTCCATAAAACATTGATTGATCCTGTAAATCACACTCTCCACCTTGATCACATACAGGACAATCTAAAGGATGGTTGGCCAGTAAAAACTCCATCACACCTTTTCTTGCTTTTTCTACTTTTTCAGTATTTGTTTTAATAACCATTCCTTCAGCAGCAGGCATTGCGCATGAAGCTATAGGTTTTGGTGACTTTTCCATTTCAACCAAGCACATACGACAATTTCCAGCTATGGAAAGCTTTTCATGATAACAAAATCTTGGGATTTCGGCTCCAACTTGTTCACAAGCTTGGAGTACTGTTAGGCCGAGGAGAAAGTATGGAAATTACTACATATCTAGAAAAATCTATGGAGTCAGAAATGTCAGCAAATGTTATAGATTTATGTCCAGTTGGCGCCTTAACATCTAAGCCATATGTATTTGAAGCAAGACCTTGGGAGCTTAAAAAAACTGAAACAATTGATGTCGTGGATGCAGTTGGATCTAATATTAGAGTTGATACTTATGATTGGGAAGTGAAAAGGGTTTTACCAAGAATAAATGAGGAAATCAATGAGGAGTGGATTTCTGACAAAACAAGATACGCATGTGATGGATTAAAAAATCAAAGGTTAGACACGCCGCTTATAAAAAATAATGGAAACTTTGAAGAAGTAAGTTGGCAAGATGCATATAAAAAAATTGTAGAAAAAATTTCAAAGTCATCCCCAGATAAAATTGTTGGATTAACTGGTGACATGACAAACATGGAAACTATGTTTGTAGCGAAAAACTTCTTTCAAAAAATATTAAATTCTAATTATTTAGATTCTAGAGCTAACCATACTTATATAAATTTTGAAGACAGAAATAATTATTTGTTTAATTCAAGCATAGAAGGTATTGAAGAAAGTGATCTAATATTATTAATAGGCACAAACCCAAGATATGAGGCAACTATTTTAAACTCAAGAATTAGAAAAACCTATTTAAAAAATGAAACTGAAATATTTTCTTTAGAGGATGTGGGTGATTTAACTTATCCTTATAAAGTTTTAGATAATGATCCAAAAATAATTAATCAATTAATAAAAAACGAACACGAACTCTCTAACAAAATAGCCAGTGCAAAAAAACCTATAATTATCTTAGGTCAATCAATTTTAAATAGTAACAATGGAGCATATATATTTGAAGAATTAAAAAAGTATTTAACTAGCATTAATAAAATTAATGATAATTGGAATTCATTAAATATTTTATCAACTGATGCATCAGCCGTAGGTTCCTATGATTTAGGTATTTTCTCATCAAATGATGGAAGTAATAAAACTCTTAAAAAAATCGAAGATAGTGAGGCAGAAATTATTTTTTTATTAGGTCAAGACAATCTCAAAATTAAAAAAAATAATGAATTTGTAATTTATATTGGAAGTCATGGTGATAAAGGTGCAGATATGGCTGATCTTATATTGCCAGGTGCTGCTTATACTGAGCAAGATGGATATTTCACTAACTTAGAAGGAAAGCTGCAAAAAGCTTATAAAGCATCATATCCGCCAGGAGAAGCTAAAGAGGATTGGCAAATAATTAATGAATTATCATCTGAAATACATGGAAATTCTTTATTTAACAATAAAGATGAACTACTTAAATCTATGCAGGACCATTTGAGTAACGAAAATATTAAAAATTTTGAATTATCTTCACATAATTTAAGTGATGAAAAAATATTAGTTGAAGATATTGATTATTACTACTCTAATACAATTGCTCGCGCATCAAAAACAATGTCAGAATGTAGATATGCAAGAACAAATTTGAAAAAAACTGGAACAGAGGGATAATGGATTCTTATTTTTCAATATTGTTTACTGAAGTTTATAAAATATTGTTTCTCTTAGTGCCTGTTTTAGTTTCTGTAGCGATGATAGTCTGGCTTGATAGAAGAGTCTGGGCATTTGTTCAAAAAAGAAGAGGACCTAATGTTGTTGGTCCATTTGGTTTATTTCAATCTTTAGCAGATGCTTTAAAGTATATATTTAAAGAAATAATAATACCTGCAAGTTCTAACAAACTTGTTTTTGTTTTAGCTCCTATTGTGACCATGACATTAGCTTTAATATCGTGGGCAGTAATTCCATTTGGTGAAGATTTTGTTTTAGCTGACATAAATGTTGGTATTTTATATCTTTTTGCAGTTTCGTCATTAGGCGTATATGGAATTATTATGGGTGGTTGGGCATCTAATTCTAAATATCCTTTTTTAGGAGCAATTAGATCTGCAGCTCAAATGGTATCATACGAAGTTTCAATAGGGGTTATTATAATAAATGTTTTGTTGTGTGTTGGATCCTTAAACTTAAGTGATATAGTTCTGGCTCAACAAAACTTATGGTTTGTAATTCCATTATTTCCAATGTTTGTAATTTTTTTTATTTCAGCATTAGCAGAAACTAATAGACCTCCTTTTGATTTACCTGAAGCAGAGGCAGAGTTAGTAGCTGGATATCAAACAGAATATTCAGGAATGATGTATGCTATGTTTTGGTTGGGAGAGTATGCAAACATTCTTTTAATGTGCGCAATGGGGTCAGTTTTATTTTTAGGTGGCTGGCTGTCTCCAATAGATATCTTTCCATTTAATGCTATTCCAGGTCCATTTTGGTTAATTTTTAAAATATTATTTTTATTTATCTTATTTGCTTTAGTTAAGGCGACTGTACCAAGATATAGATATGACCAATTAATGAAGCTTGGCTGGAAGATATTTCTACCATTTTCACTGTTTTATGTTGTATTAACTTCAAGTTTTTTACTATATTTTGATTTACTACCAGGAAAATAAATGAAAATTTCAAGATTATTAAAAACCATATTCATGATTGATTTTATTACTGGTTTATTAATTGCAGTAAAAGAAACATTTAGGGCAAAGAAGACAATTAATTATCCCTTTGAAAAGGGTTCATTAGGGACAAGATCCAGAGGTGAACATGCTCTTAGAAGATATGCTAACGGCGAAGAAAGATGCATTGCTTGTAAGCTATGTGAAGCTGTATGTCCCGCTCAAGCCATTACAATAGAATCTAAAGAGAGAGATGATGGAAGTAGAAAAACTGTAAGATATGATATTGATATGCTTAAGTGTATATACTGCGGTCTTTGTGAAGAGTCATGTCCTGTAGATGCAATTGTTCAAGGGCCAAATTTTGAATTTGCAACAGAATCTAGAGAAGAGCTTTATTATACAAAAGAAAAACTTTTGGAAAATGGAGACAGGTGGGAAAATATTTTAGCTGCAAATATAAAGGCTGATAGTTCTCATAGATAATCTTATGATCGCACATTCAGTTTTCTTCTACATTTTTTCGTTAATTGCTATTATTTCTGCGGTCATGGTAACCGTTTCAAAAAATACGGTTCACTCAGTATTTTTTTTAATCCTAGATTTCATTAGCATATCTTGTTTGTTCATTATGATAGGTGCAGAATTTTTAGGAATGATTATGCTCATAGTTTATGTCGGAGCTGTCGCTGTATTATTTTTATTTGTCGTGATGATGTTAAATGTGGCTGAACAAAAGGGTCAGTGGTTTAGCTCAAGATGGGATGGTGGAACTCATATTCCTGTTGGTTTATTGGTTAGTTTGATTATTTTTTTTGAACTTATAATTGTAATTGGAGGGTGGAAGTATAAACCCGATTTATTAAATAGTCTCTCTATAAATATATCTAGCGAAGTCACTAATACCAGATCAATCGGAAATGTTTTATATACGGATTACATACTTTTATTCCAAATTTCAGGAATGATACTGTTAGTTGCCATGATAGGAGCAATTGTTTTAACATACAGAGAAAGAGCTGGAGTAAAAAGACAAAGTTATATCAAGCAAATTTCTAGAGAAAGAGATGAAGGTGTTGATTTAGTCGAGGCTAAAAGAAGCAAAGGAGTTAAAATAGATGCTTAACATAGGCTTAGGACATTATTTAACATTAGCCGCAATCATATTTACTATTGGTATCGTTGGAATTTTTCTTAATAGAAAAAACGTAATAGTTATTTTAATGAGCATTGAGCTTATTTTGCTTGCAGTGAATATTAACCTTGTTGCCTTTTCTATATTTATTAACGATTTAAGTGGGCAAATATTTACATTATTTATTTTAACAGTTGCAGCTGCAGAGGCTGCAATTGGACTGGCTATAATTGTAGTTTATTTCAGAAATTCAGAAACAATAAGAGTTGAAGAAATTAAAAATTTAAAAGGATAAAATGGAATACCTAATTTTATTTCTACCTCTAATTGGTTCAATAATTAGCGGTTTTTTTGGAAAGAAAATAGGAGACAGAAATTCTCAAATTTTGACAAGTTTTTTTGTGGGGATTTCAGCAATACTATCTTTCATCGTATTATATAAAGTTATTAGTTCGGACTACACAAATAATCTTGTAATAGCTACTTGGATTAACTCTGGAACATTAAATGTAAATTGGTCTATAAAAATTGATGCTTTATCAGCAGTTATGTTTGTTGTGGTAAATTTTGTTTCAGCTTTAGTTCATATTTATTCAATTGGTTACATGTCACACGATCCTCATAAAACAAGATTTATGGCATATTTATCCCTGTTTACTTTCGCAATGTTAACTCTAATAAGTTCAGATAATTTTATTCAATTATTTTTTGGCTGGGAAGGTGTAGGATTATGTTCATACTTTTTAATTGGATTTTGGTTTAAAAAAGAAAGTGCGAACAGGGCAGCAATTAAAGCATTTGTTGTTAATAGAGTAGGTGACTTTGGCTTAGCACTTGGAATATTTCTAATCTTTTATATTTTCGGTACAGTCAATTATGATGAGGTATTTGAACAAATTCCAAGTGTTTTAGATAAAAAAATAAGTTTTATTGGTATTAATATTGAGATTATAGATTTGATTTGTTTACTTCTCTTAGTTGGAGCAATGGGTAAATCAGCACAATTTTTATTACATACTTGGTTACCTGACGCTATGGAAGGTCCAACACCAGTGTCTGCATTAATTCACGCTGCAACAATGGTAACTGCTGGAGTGTTTCTAATTGTCAGATGCTCACCTATATATGAATTCTCTCCATTAGCTCTCACAGTCATAACCATAATTGGAATGACTACTGCTTTTTTTGCCGCAACAGTTGCGCTTGTTCAAAATGATATAAAAAAAATTATTGCTTATTCTACTTGTAGTCAATTAGGCTACATGTTTTTTGCTGCTGGAGTTGGTGCTTACAATGTTGCGATGTTTCATTTATTTACGCATGCATTTTTTAAAGCTTTGTTATTCTTAGGAGCTGGTGCTGTAATACACTCTTTTCATGAGGAACAAGATATAAATAAAATGGGTGGCGTAATAAAGAAACTTCCATACACATATGTTTTAATGCTTATTGGAACTCTTGCTCTAACAGGTTTTCCCTTTTTATCAGGTTTTTATTCAAAAGATGCAATAATAGAATTTGCATACCTAAAAGGAAATGGAGTTGGAATGCTTGCAGCTTATGTAGGTATTATTACGGCTTTATTGACCTCAATATACTCTTGGAGACTTATTTTTAAAACATTCCATGGTAACTTTAATAATAAAGAACTTAGTATTGATAAAATACAAGAGTCACCTTTGGTTATGATTTCTCCTCTAATTATTTTGGCAATAGGAGCTATTTTTGCAGGTGTAGCATTTAAAGGTTTATTTATAGGTCATGAGATAGCATATGAATTTTGGGGTCAATCTATAAAATTTTTAGAACCTCTAAGCAAAGATCATCCACCAACATGGTTTTTATTTTTGACACCTACACTTGTTATTGTGGCAATCCCATTTTCTTACTATTTATATTTAAAGAACACAAACATAGTAAATGGATTGAGAGAGATGAATGAACCAATTTATAAATTTTTAGTTAATAAATGGTACTTTGATGAAATGTACGATTATTTATTTGTCAATCCTTCAAAAAGAATGGGAAAGTTTTTATGGAAAAAAGTTGATGGATCTATAATAGATAAATTTGGTCCTGATGGGATCTCAAGTGTAATTAAATATTTATCAATTAAAGCAGTCAAATTTCAATCTGGATTTATTTATCAATATGCATTTGTTATGTTGATTGGATTTTCAGTTTTACTAACAATACTGATATTAAATTAATGAACTTTCCAATTTTATCGTCTTTAATTTTGCTCCCAACATTAGGAGCTTTATTTATATTATTCACAAAATCATCAAGTGAAAAATATAAAAGTGCTAAATACGTAGGTTTATTTATTTCTTTGGCAAATTTTATATTATCTTTATACCTTTGGTTAGTCTTTGATAAAAATTCAGTAGACTTTCAGTTTGTAGAAAATAGAGAATGGTTATCAGGATTTATAAATTATAAAGTTGGAATAGATGGTATTTCAATCTTATTTATAATATTAACAACTTTCATAACCCCAATTTGTATAATTTCAGTAAACGCTACAATAACAACCAGACTAAAGGATTTTTTAATTGCTATCTTAGTAATGGAAACTTTTATGATAGGTGTTTTCTGCTCTCTTGATCTAGTCGTTTTTTATTTATTTTTTGAGGCAGGTCTTATACCAATGTTTTTAATCATTGGTATTTGGGGTGGAGAAAGAAGAGTTTATTCGGCATTTAAATTTTTTCTATACACTTTATTAGGATCAGTTCTCATGTTGGTTGCTATTATTTCAATTTATTGGATAACAGGTACCACGGATGTTGAAAAACTTTATGAACTTGGTATTCAGACAGAATATCAAAATTTATTATGGCTAGCATTTTTCTGCTCTTTTGCAGTTAAAACTCCTATGTGGCCTGTGCACACGTGGCTGCCTGATGCTCATGTTGAAGCTCCAACTGTTGGTTCTGTATTATTAGCAGCAATACTACTTAAAATGGCTGGATATGGATTTATTAGATTTTCACTAGGATTATTTCCTATAGCGTCCGAAAATTTCACAATTTTAGTTTATATCTTAAGTTTAATCGCAATTATTTATACCTCTCTTGTTGCTTTGATGCAGGAAGATATGAAAAAACTTATAGCATATTCATCTGTAGCTCATATGGGTTTTGTAACACTAGGCATCTTTACAATGACTCAACAAGGTATTGAAGGAAGTATTTTCCAAATGATTAGCCATGGACTTGTCTCTGCTGCGCTTTTCTTAAGTGTTGGAGTTGTTTATGAAAGGCACCACACAAGACTAATTAACAAATATGGTGGTTTAGTCTCCATAATGCCAAGATATGCAATAGTTTTTATGGTATTCACACTAGGAGCATTAGGACTACCTGGAACAACAGGTTTTATAGGTGAATTTTTAATTTTAATGGGTGCATTTGAGAAAAATATCCTAGTAGCAATGATTGCAAGTTTAGGAGTAATTCTAGGAGCAGCATACATGTTGTGGTTATTTAAAAGAGTTGTTTTTGGCGAAATCACTAATCAAGAGCTAAAAAGTATGAAAGATTTGAAAACTTTTGAAATAATAACCTTAACAGCTTTAGTAATACCAATTCTATTTTTCGGTTTTTACCCAGAACCCTTAATGAATTCAATTGAAGTATCAGTCCAGAATACTTTAAATATGTATAATTTTGACTTAATTAATAACCTTGCATCAAAGGACTAATGGAAAATTTTCAATTTATATTACCTGAAGTTTTTATATCAATCACTATAATGTTATTTTTACTAATTGGAGTTTTTAAAAAAAATAGTGCAAATTTAATTTATAATTTATCCGCTATATCTTTAGTTATTTTATTAGCATTAATATTAAATCTCAGCTCATTAGATGCAACATACTTATTTAATAACTCATATTTAATAGACAATTTATCTAATTACATGAAGCTGATACTAGTCGGTTCTGGTATTTTTGTAATGCTAATTGGATCAAAATATATTCAAGTTATCAATTTAAATAAAATTGAATACCCCATCCTTATTCTAAGTAGCATTTTGGGAATGATGATAATGATAAGTTCAAATGATTTAATAGTATTTTACATGGGACTTGAACTTCAATCATTAGCTTTATATGTTCTTGCATCATTCAATAGAGATAATTTACTTTCCACAGAGTCTGGACTTAAATATTTTGTTCTTAGCGCATTATCATCTGGTTTGTTATTGTATGGATGTTCCTTAATTTATGGATTCTCTGAAAGTACAAATTTTGATCAAATACTTATAAATTCTACAGAATTTAATTATGGTACGACATTTGGGATAGTTTTTATTTTAGTTGGACTTGCATTCAAAATATCGGCTGTACCTTTTCATATGTGGGCACCAGATGTCTACCAAGGCTCCCCAACATCTGTAACTCTATTCTTTGCAATACTCCCCAAAATAGCGGCACTCTCAGTATTTATTAAGTTTTTGTATACACCCTTTGCTAATATGAACGACCAATGGCAAACTATTATTGTATTTATATCAATAGCTTCAATGATATTTGGTGCAGTAGCGGCCATAGGTCAAAAAAATTTAAAAAGGTTAATTGCATACAGTTCAATTAGTCATATGGGTTATGCTTTAGCTGGATTAGCAACAGTTAGTAATCAAGGAATACAAAGCTCAATTACTTATATAACGATTTATTTAGTCATGAATTTGGCTTTTTTTAGCTGTTTATTTATGCTTAAAAGAGATGATAAGTATTATGAAAATATAGAGGACTTATCAGGACTTTCAAAAAAACATCCAATTTTGTCTTTTTCATTATTGATAGTTTTATTTTCTTTAGCTGGTATACCTCCATTAGCAGGTTTCTTTGCGAAATTTTATGTCTTCTTAGCTGTTATAGAGCAATCCATGTATTTTTTAGCAATTGTAGGATTATTAGGAACTGTTGTTGCAGCTTTTTATTATCTAAGAATTATAAAAATTATATATTTTGATCCAGAAAAAAAAGAATACGAAACATCTCATAATTTAGGACTAAAAATAACATTAGCAATATCAACAATATTTATTTTAGCATATTTTATATATCCAAGCGGAATAACAGAAATAGTGTCTAAAATTACTATGATCTAATGAGATTAAAAAAATATTTATATAAAAAAGTTGAAAGTACCAATAATGTAGCAATAAGATTGATTAAGCAAGGAAATGAAAGAGGAATAATCTTAACGGACCAACAAACAAAGGGTAAAGGACAGAGAGCAAATAGATGGATATCAAAGAAAGGAAATTTGTTTTTATCAATTTTCTTTGAAATAAGTAAAAAAATTTCTTTAACAACTGTTATAAATTTAAATTTAAAATTAATAAAAAATGTTATTTGTAAAAAAATTAATTCTTTAATTCAAGTAAAAAAACCCAATGATATATTAATAAATAAAAAAAAAGTTTGTGGAATTTTGCAAGAAACAATTTTTAGAGAAGGTAAAAAATACTTGATAGTAGGAATTGGAATTAATGTTTCAAGTAGCCCAAGAATTAATAATTATCCAACCACCTTTTTAAATAATTATGCAAGTAAAGAATTAAATAGACTAAAATTATTTAAAGAATTCAAATTATTATATGAAAAAAACCTACATTTATTTGGATTTTAATCTATGTATTTAATTGGAGACATTGGAAATACAGCAATTAAAATTTGCTTATTCAATAACAACTTAAAATTAATTAAAAATGTTAAAATTCATAGAAAAAATTTAAATAAAAAATTTATAATCAAAGAATTATTATTTCTAAAAAAATATAATTCTAAATTAAAGAAGATACTTTTCAGCTCAGTTGTACCTCACTCCTATAAAATAATAAAAAAAACCATTAAAGAAATCACTAAATTAAATTGTAAGGAGTTAAAAAATTGTAATTTAAAAAAATTTATAAATATAAGAGTTAATAGAAAACAAATTGGCTCTGATCGTTTAGCTAATGCTATTGCAGTTATTGATAGTAAATATAATTATATTGTAGTTGATTTTGGAACAGCTACAAATTTTGATATAGTTATTAAAAAAGACTATATAGGAGGTGTTTTAGCACCAGGTGTTGAGCTTTCTCTTAAAAATTTATCAGATAAAGCCTCTTTAATACCTAAAATTAGGCTAGAAAAGACAGCAAAAGTCATTGGCAAAAATACTAAAAGTGCTGTAAGAGCTGGATTTTATCATGGTTATACAGGTTTAATTGACAATATAATCAAACTTATTTTAAAACAAACAAAAAAAAAGTTTAAGATTATACTTACAGGTGGATTTGCACACTTATTTAAATCATCAATTAAAGGTATTAAAACAGTTGATAAAAACTTAACAATTAAAGGCATCCTAAAGGTAGCTATTAATTAAAGTATATGAAAGATGAATTATTATTTTGTCCTCTAGGAGGATCTGGCGAAATAGGAATGAATATGAACCTATTTGCATACGGTAAGCCTGATAATCAAAAATGGATCATTGTAGATGTTGGAGTTACATTTGCAGATGACACAGTCCCTGGCGTTGATATTATATATCCAGATCCAGGATTTATCATTGATAAAAAAGACGACTTACTTGGGATAGTCCTCACTCATGCACATGAAGATCATATTGGAGCTATAGCTCATGTTTGGCCAAAATTAAAATGCAAAATTTATGCCACACCATTTACCTCAGTTTTAATTGCAGAAAAATTTAAAGAAAAAAAAATTGATATAACTGGTTATTTAAAAATTGTAGAACTTAATAGCACAATAAATCTAGACCCATTTAAAATAGAGTTTGTTACACTTACTCATTCGATATTAGAGCCCAATGGTCTTAGAATACAAACGCCAGCAGGAAATATATTGCATACTGGAGATTGGAAATGTGATCCAGATCCTTTAATAGGTGGAAACATAAACTCTGAAAGATTAAAGGAAATAGGTAACGAAGGTGTATTGGCTATGATATGCGACTCTACAAATGTATTCAGCGCAGGTAGAGCAGGATCTGAACTTGATGTACGAAAAAATTTACTTAAGGTTTTTGAAAGATTAAATAAAAGAATAATCGTTACTTCATTTGCATCAAATGTAGCAAGGATGGAAACTGTTTTTTATTGCGCAGAGCAAACAGGAAGACACATTTCATTAGTTGGAAGATCAATGCACAGAATATTTAAAGCTGCCAGACAATGTGGTTATCTTAAAAATGTTATTGATCCTGTAGACTCAAGAGATGCAAAAAATATATCCAGAGAAAAAATTGTTTATTTATGTACTGGTAGCCAAGGTGAACCAATGGGTGCTATGAATAGAATAGTCAAATATACTCATCCAGATGTCTATATTGAAAGAAATGATGCTGTTATTTTTTCTTCAAAAATAATCCCAGGAAATGAAAAAAAATTGTATAAACTCCATAATAATTTAGTAAAAGAAGGTATTGAAGTTATATCTGAAGACAATGAATATATTCATGTTTCTGGCCATCCAAACCGAGAAGACCTTAGGGATATGTACAACTGGGTTAAACCAAAAGCTGTTATTCCTGTCCATGGAGAACATAGACACATGATAGAGCACATAGAATTTGCTAAAGAAATGCAGGTTAAGTATCCAGTACAAGTAGAGAATGGAGATATTGTTAAGTTATACCCAGGAGAAAAACCTGAAGTATACGACAAAGCACCAAGCGGCAGAGTTTATTTAGATGGCAATGTTCCAGTAGAGGAGGATTCTAGATCTATAAAAGAAAGAAGAAATATTTCATCAAATGGATTTATAGAAACTACAATTATGATTACGCCGAAGGGTAATATTCATAATAAACCTTTGGTTACTTTTAGAGGATTGCCAGTGTATGAGAATGAGGAATTTATTTATGGGCTAGAAGAAGAAATTGAAAAAACTGTTAAAACATTTTCATTAAATAACACAAAACAGAAAGATAATCTAATAGACGCTCTCAAAATAACTTGTCGCAAATACTCAAAAGAAAAAACTGGGAAAAAACCATTAACAAATATAAACTTAGTAAGAATTTAAATAATTAAATGTATTTTTCAAAATCATTTGTACCAATTCTTAAAAACAATCCTTCTGAAGCTAAAATTAAATCTCATCAACTTATGTTAAGAGTTGGAATGATTAAGCAATCATCAGCTGGCATTTACTCATGGTTACCTCTGGGCTTCAAAGTTATGAAAAAAATAGAACAAGTTGTTAGAGAAGAGCAAGATAGAATTGGTGTTCAGGAAATTTTAATGCCGACAATACAATCATCAGAAATATGGAAAGAAAGTGGAAGGTATGATGATTATGGAGAAGAGATGTTGCGTATTAAAGATCGACAAAATAGAGAAATGCTATATGGCCCAACTAATGAAGAACTAGTAACAGAAATTTTTAGATCAAGTATTAAATCTTATAAATCGCTCCCACAATTATTATATCATATTCAATGGAAATTTAGAGATGAATTAAGACCTAGGTTTGGAATTATGAGATGTAGGGAATTTTATATGAAAGACGCTTACTCTTTCGATTTAAATGATGATGAAGCTCTTTTTTCTTATAACAAATTTTTTCTTTCATATTTAAGAACTTTTAAAAGATTAAATTTATCAGCAATACCTATGGCAGCAGATACTGGACCTATAGGTGGAAATCTTTCCCATGAATTTATAATTCTCGCTGATACAGGCGAAAGTAAAATTTATACAGATAAAAGGATATTTGATGTGGATAGCTCATCAACTTTACTTGAAAAAAATTCACTTACTGATTTACGACAAAAGTATGAAAATTATTACTCTGTTACAGACGAGAAGTTTGATCAGAAAGATTTTGAAAAAGTAGTTCCAGAAGAATTTAGAGTAAATACAAAGGGAATTGAGGTAGGACATATATTTTATTTTGGAGATAAATATTCAAAACCAATGAATGCTGCAGTTGATTTTAATGGTAAAAAAGAATTTGTTAAAATGGGATCTTATGGAATAGGCGTTTCTAGATTAGTAGGTGCCATAATTGAGGCAAAATACAACGATAAGGATGAAATAATGAAATGGCCAATATCAGTTGCTCCTTATCATTGTGCGATAATTCCAATGATTAAAAAAAATGACACAACAAATTTAGAAAAATCTAATAAAATAATTGAATATTTAAAATCTAAGAATATAGAAGCTATCATAGACGACACTGAGGAAAATATTTCAGCAAAAATTAAGAAATTTAATTTAATTGGTATTCCCTATCAGCTTATTATAGGAAATAAAACTGAGGGAGATTTATTTGAGTTTAAAGAAATTAATGGAGAAACTCAAAAATTAAATATTGAAGAAGTTGTTTCAAAAATCTCAAAAGCTAAATCAAATTGATCTCACAGCTAGAAAGAGAAGTTGCATTTAGATTTTTAAAGACTAGAAAAAATGATGGTTTTTTAAATATTATATCAATTTTTTCTTTTATAGGCATTTCATTAGGGGTAGCGGTTCTAATCATCGTTATGTCTGTAATGAATGGCTTTAGAACTGAATTAATAACTAAAATTGTAGGTTTTAATGCTCACGCTGTGGTGCAATCAAATAATAATACCTTAACATTAGCCCAGGATTCTGATTTTACAGAAATTACACTTTCAAATGATGGAGAGGCAGTAATTTTGAATAAAAACAATACTAAGGGAATTTTCTTAAAAGGATATTTAGAAAACAATTTTAAAAACCTTAAAATAGTAAATAATGCAGAATATAATGGATCAATACAGTTAAATGAAAATTCTATTTCAATTGGTAGAGAATTAAGTATTAATTTAAATGTTGATATTGGTGACACTATTACGATTATGTCGCCAGTAGGAATTCAAACTTTGGTTGGAACGCTACCTAAACAAGAAACGTTTGAAATAATATCAATTTTTGACAGTGGTCTATCTGATTATAATAAGAATATTGCATACATAAATTTAGAAACACTTGAAAATTTTTTTAACAAAGACAAAGAGAACAGATTTTTAGAATTTTATTTTAAAAACCCAAAAAACATTGAAATTCATAAAAAAAAATTATTAACTCTTTTCCCAAATGCTCTAATTTACACTTGGTCAGATATGAACAAGTCATTATTTTCAGCTCTGAAAGTGGAAAGAAATGTAATGTTTATAATTATTTCTTTAATAATTATTGTTGCAGCATTTAATATAATATCTGGACTTACAATTTTAGTAAAAAATAAAACAAGAGATATAGGTATCCTTAAATCAATTGGAGTATCAAGCAAATCAATAAAAAAAATCTTCTTTTTTGTGGGTTTTTTTATCGGAACATCGGCAACGTTATTTGGTGTAATTGTTGGTACCCTTTTTTCTGTTTATATAGAAAATATTAGACAATTTATCTCAAATATATTTGGTGTAACTCTTTTCCCAGAGGATATTTATATTTTAAATTCAATGCCATCTGAAATAAGTATAAGTTCAATTATAATAATTTCTCTTTGTTCAATAGTTGCAACAATTCTAGTGTCTATATACCCAGCTTCTAAAGCATCATCTTTAGATACAATCAAAACTCTTAAATATGAATAATTATATAAAAATAAAAAACCTGACAAAAAAATATGAAAAAAATAAATCGATTAAAGTTTTAAATGATATTTCATTTAATTTTGAAACTGGCAAAACTTATTCTATTATGGGACCATCTGGATCAGGAAAATCGACCTTACTAAATTTACTATCATTGATAGATAAACCCACAGCAGGTTCAATTGAAATAAACAGCAATAAAATAAAATCAAATAATAAATTTGAAAATGATTTAATCAGAGCAAAAAAAATTGGAATTATTTATCAAGACAAAAATTTATTGTCAGATTTTACAGCTTTAGAAAATGTTTACTTACCTAATTTACTAATTTCTAATGAAAAACATAAGTCTAGGGAACGTGCCAAAAAATTAATAAAAAATATAGGCTTGTTAACAAGAATAAACCATTTTCCTAATGAATTATCAGGAGGAGAAAATCAGCGTATTGCTATAGCAAGAGCATTAATTAACAATCCTGACATCATATTGGCTGATGAACCAACAGGAAGTCTTGATTCAGAGAATGCAAAACTTATCTTTAAAATTCTATTTAATTTAAAAAATAAAAATAGGATAATTATTTTTGCAACTCACAATAGATTTTTTGCTAATATGGCAGATTGTAAAATTACAATGAATAATGGTAATATGCATATTGCCAATGCCCCAAACTAAAAAAAAATCTTTTAACCAAATTAAAATTCACTCGCAATATTCAATTTGTGAAGGTGCAATAAAAATTGAAAATCTGAAAGAGTATTGTAAAAAAAATAAGATACAGTCAGTAGGTTTAAGTGATACTTATAATTTATCAGGTGCATTAGAATTTTCTGAAAATATTTCATCTGTAGGTACACAACCTATCATCGGATCACAAATTCAATTTAAATTTAAAAATACTTACGGGCTTATTCCTCTAATTGCAAAAAATTATGTTGGCTATAAAAATATAATTGAACTTTCTTCCAAAGCTTATTTAAAAAATGTTGGTAATGATCAACCACATTGCTCTATTGATGATTTAATTAAATATAGTGAGGGAATAATTGTTTTATCTGGAGCAATAAATAATTTGATTGGTAATATTTATAATAAGGGATTATTTGAAGAATTAGACAATCTAATAATATTATTAAATAATAATTTTAAAGATAATTTTTATTTAGAAATTCAAAGACATGGTGATCAAAATGAAAAACAATTTGAAATTTTTAATCTTAATCTTTCAAATAAATATCAAATACCAATTATAGCAACCAATGAAGTTTATTACTTAGATAAAGAAATGCACGATGCTCACGATGCTTTAATGTGTATTGGCCAAAAAACTTATGTTAACGATCAAAAAAGGCAAAAACTAACCAACAATCATTATTTTAAATCATCTGTAGAAATGGCTGAGATTTTTAAAGATCTTCCCGAGGCACTAGAAAATAATTATAATTTACCCTTTAGATGTAACTTTAGACCTATTCCATCTAAACCTATTTTGCCCAATATTAGTTCAGGCGAAGCAAATATTGACGATAAATTAAAAAAAGATTCTTTAAATGGTTTGGAAGAAAAATTTAAAGCTGATCCTGAGTTAAAAAGTAAAATATCACTCAATAACAAGATTAAAGAAACTTATAAATATAGGTTAAATCATGAAATAAAAATTATAACTGAAATGAATTATTCAGGATATTTTTTAATTGTTTCTGATTATATAAAATGGGCAAAAAATAATAATATACCAGTAGGCCCTGGAAGAGGATCGGGAGCAGGTTCGTTAGTTGCATGGTGTTTATCTATAACAGATGTTGATCCTATTAAATTTAATTTAATTTTTGAAAGATTTCTAAATCCTGACAGAATTTCTATGCCTGACTTCGATATTGATTTTTGTGAAGAAAAAAGAGATCAAGTTTTTAAATATTTAACTACAAAGTATAAAGATAGCGTGGCCCATATTATAACATTTGGAAAACTTAAAGCTAGAATGGTAATAAGAGATGTTGGACGTGTATTGGGTCTTCCATATGGTTTTATAGATAGTATTTGTAAAATGATACCATTTGATCCATCTAGGCCATTAACCTTACAAGAAAGCATAAATATAGAACCAAGATTACAAAAATTAATCAATGAAGATAAAAGAGTTAGTCGTTTAATAGAGTTATCTTTAAAACTAGAAGGATTAAATAGAAACGTCGCAACACATGCAGCAGGCGTTGTCATATCAGACAAAAAACTAACTGAAACAGTGCCTTTGTATAAAGACTCATCTACAGACTTGTTACTTCCTTCTACACAATTTGATATGTATTCAGCTGAAAATGCAGGATTAGTTAAATTTGATTTCCTAGGTTTAAAGACGCTCACAGTAATCAATAAGACTCAAAAACTTGTATCAGTAAAGGATCCAAATTTTATAATTGAAACTATAAATTACGAGGATCAAAAAGTTTATGATCTATTGTCGAATGGTAAAACAGTTGGATTATTTCAATTAGAAAGTTCTGGAATGAAGGATGCTTTAATAAACATGAAACCCAACCATTTAGAGGACATTATAGCTTTAGTGGCTTTATATAGGCCCGGTCCTATGAGCAACATACCAGTTTACAACGAATGTAAACATGGCAAAAGAGAACCTGACTATCTACATCCTAAGTTAATAGAAATTCTAAAACCAACCTATGGTGTAATCATATATCAAGAACAAGTTATGCAAATAGCACAAGAGTTATCAGGATTTACTGCAGGTGAAGCTGACATATTAAGAAGAGCAATGGGTAAAAAGAAAAGAGCAGAACTAGAAAAACAAAAAGAAAGATTTGTTGAAGGAGCTTATAATAATGGAATTAGTAAAGATATAGCAGCTGGAATTTTTTTAAAAATTGAACCATTTGCAGAATATGGATTTAATAAAAGTCATGCAGCTGCTTACGCAATAATTGCATATCAAACTGCTTATTTAAAAACATATCATCCACATGAATTTTTTGCGGCTTCTATGTCCATGGAACTTTCAAATCAAAAAAAATTAAGTGAATTTTATGAAGAACTTAAAAGATTAAACATAAATATAATTCGTCCAGATATTAATAAATGCGATGCTGATTTTTCATCAGATGGTATAAATTTCCTATATGCATTAGGAGCAATTAAAAGTGTAGGTTTTGAAGCAATTTCAAAAATTGTAAAAGAGAGAAAAAATAATGGAGATTTTAAAGATCTTACAGATTTTATAAATAGAGTTAACCCAAAAGATATAAATAAATTACAATTAGAGGGTTTGGTTAAAGCAGGAGCTTTTGATAATATCAATAGTAATAGGCAATCGTTATTTAATTCAATACCTAATATTATTTTAAAATCAAAAAACATTTTTGAGAATAATTCAGTTAATCAGATTGATTTATTTAAAGAAGATAGTGATGAAACGTATATAGAAAATATAGATGACTGGAATGTAGATACCAAATTATCAAAAGAATTTGAAACCTTGGGTTTCTTTGTTTCAGATCATCCTTTGAACCAATATAAATCACTTTTTAATCAATATAACATTATTGAATACGATGAGTTCAATACTAATGAAAATATATTAAGCTCAAATATAGCTAGTACAATTTTAAAAGTTCAAGAAAAAAAAACACAAAAAGGAACATCATATGCAATAATTAAATTTTCTGATCTATCTGGAGTTTTTGAGTTGTTTGTATTTTCAGATATTTTTGAAACAAATAGGGATATATTAACTGAAGGAAACTCTGTTATGATTACTTTGGTTAAAAATTATGTTGATGAGAGTAAAGTACAAAAAAAAATAAATATAAGAAAAATTATTTCTATGAAAGAAGTAATTGATAAACCAATAGAAGAAGTAAAAATAAAAATTAAAAATTTGGAAGATATTCAAAAAATCAATAAACTAGGTTTTGAAAATGGCAATACTAAAGTTAATATTGATATGGAGATAGATAACAAAACGATGTCTTTTCAGTTAAATAAAAAGAGAAAAATTGATCATAAAATGCTAAATTTATTAAAAAATGAGGAAAATATTGAAATTATTTAAAAAACACTTGTTTTTTTTTCGTTTTTTTGTAATTAGTTCCATAAATTAACACGCACACAATTTCTGGTTTTATACCTCCGGTCCTTTTTTTAGGCAGTAATTGTGGTGGCACAACCGGGAAAAAATATGAAAATACCTAACTTAACAATCGAACAATTATTAGAAGCTGGCGTTCATCTTGGCCATAAAACATTAAGATGGAATCCAAAAATGAAAAAATTTATATTTGGAAAGAGAGATTCTATCCATATAATAGATCTAACCCAAACACTTGAACTAACTAAGGTGGCTTTAGAAAAAGTTTATGCAACAGTATCTTCAGGTGGTAAAATATTATTTATATCAACTAAAAAACAAGCTTCTGAAGCAATTGCAGAACTTGCAAATGAGACGGATCAATTTTTTGTTAACTACAGATGGTTAGGTGGTATGCTAACTAATTGGGGCACTATATCTAACTCAATAAAAAAACTTGATAAAATAGAGTCAGATTTAGTATCTGAAAACAGAGGTTTTACAAAAAAAGAATTACTAAAAATGAGTGGTCAAAGGGATAAATTGCAAAGATCATTAGGTGGGATAGCAAGCATGAAAAAAATCCCTGATCTTGTTTTTATAATTGATACTAACTATGAATCATTGGCCATTAAAGAATCAATAAAATTAGGAATTCCTATTATTGCGGTACTAGATAGCAATTCAAATCCAGATGGCATTGATTTTCCTATACCAGGTAATGATGATGCAAGAAGATCAATTGATTTGTACTGCTCTCTTTTAAAAGAAACAATTTTAAATGCAAAAAAAGATACATCACATTCTTCAAATAATGATAAAATATCTGAAGTTAGCGAAATTGAGAGTTCAAACCTAAAAACTCCAGAAGATATAAAAGAAAAAAATAAAATTAACTAAATCAATAATTTATTACAGGGTATAAAATGAGTGATATAGAAAAAGTTAAACAATTACGAAAATCAACTGGAGCAGGTTTTAAAGATTGTAACGCAGCTCTAAAAGAGTCAAACGGTGAATTGGATAAAGCTGCAGAAATTTTAAGGGTTAAGGGAATAGCTAAAGCTTCAAAAAAAATGTCTAGAAGTGCAACAGAAGGCGTTGTTGTAGTCACAGGTGATGAAAAGAAAATGTCTATGATAGAAGTAAATTGCGAAACAGATTTCGTTGCCAAAAATGACGATTTTATTGAATTTGTTAAAGAATTAAGCGATCTAAACAATAATTTTTCTTCAAAGATTGATGATTTGCAAAAATCTAAAATGAAAAATAACAAAACTGTTGATGAAAATTTAGTTGCCTTGATTGCAAAAATCGGAGAAAAAATTACAATAGGAAGATCAAAAACCTTAAATATTGAGAATTCAAGAAATTTTGTTTATCAACACTCTGTTATTAAAGATAATGTATCAAAATTAATAGTTATAGCATCCTTGAATACTATAGAAAAATCAGCTGAAATAGACTTATTTGGTAAACAGCTATCAATGCATATAGCTGCATCTAACCCTATAGCGCTAAATGCAGAAGATATTGACCAAGAGTTAATAGACAAAGAGGTTAATTTAATTGCAGAAGAATTGAAAAATTCAGGTAAACCAGATGAAATTGCAAAAAAAATAAGTTTAGGTAAAATTAACAAATTTAAAGAAGAAAACAGTTTAATGACTCAAGATTGGGTAATGGATCCAAAAATGAAAGTAAAAAATGTTATTAGTAGTTTAGACATATCAAATTTAAATATTAATGATTTTGTTAGAATTAAAATTGGTGAGTAATGTTCGAAGAGTTAAAATATAATAATAAAATGCTAAAAACTTATGAAGTTTTTAATCAAGAATTAGGATCTCTCAGAACAGGAAGGGCAAACGCTGGAATGCTAGATATTATTAAAGTAGATGTTTATGGCCAAAAAATGCCAATTAATCAATTAGGAAGTATTACAACACCTGAGCCTAGAACTATTAATATACAAGTGTGGGATACTAGCAATGTTCCATTAATAGATTCAGCAATAAAAAAATCAGAATTAGGATTAAATCCACAAATAGATGGACAGTTGATTAGATTACCAGTCCCTGATTTAAGTGAGGAAAGACGAATGGAAATTAAGAAAATAATTAAATCTATGGGTGAAAAATGTAAAGTTTCAATAAGAAATATAAGAAGAGAAGCAAACGATGATTTAAAAAAATTATTAAAAGATAAACAAATTTCAGAGGATGAAGTAAAAAAAAACGAAAAAATTATTCAAGATCATACAGACAATCAAATTAAAATTATAGACCAAAGAGTATCATCAAAAGAAAAAGAAATAATGACAATATGAATTCTCCAAAACATGTTGCCATTATTATGGATGGAAATGGTAGATGGGGAATAGGAAAGAATAAAACAAGAAATTACGGACATACTCAAGGCGTTAAAACTGTTGAAAAAATAATCGAGGCTTCAGTATCAAATAACATAAAATATTTAACACTTTACACATTTTCTACAGAAAATTGGAAAAGACCAAAAAAAGAAATATTTTTTTTAATTTATATTTTAGAAAAATATTTAGATGAAAAATTTAATAAACTTTTAGAGAATAATATCAAATTAAACATATTTGGAAATATTAATAAATTTCCTAACTCACTTAAAAAAAAACTGATAAAAGCTCAAAAAATATCAAATAAAAATAATAAAATCCAAATTAATCTTGCTTTAAATTATGGATCAAAAGAGGAAATAGTATCCTCGGTTAAAAAAACAATTAATTCTGCTAGACCAATTAATGAGGCAAATATTACTAAAAACTTATATACAGCAGGTATACCAGATCCTGAAATACTAATTAGAACTGGAAACAGATATAGATTAAGCAATTTTTTATTATGGCAGACTTCTTATACAGAAATTTTTTTTGTAAAAAAATTATGGCCAGACTTTAATAAAAACGATTTTAATAAAATAATATCCAAATTCAAAAATATGAGAAGAAATTTTGGAGGAATAAAATGAGTGAAATTAATAAAAGGATATTCACTTCATTTTTTTTATTATTGATAATTTTTTTTTCTTTTTTAAATTATAAAATATTTACTGTTTTTTTATTTATCTTGTCTTTTATTACATTATGTGAATTGAACAATATTTTTAAAAAAATTTATAAAAAAAAACTTCTTTTTCAATCAATGAGTATTTTTTTTTCGATATTGTACATAAGTTACTTTACTCTAACTATTATTTTATTTTTATCAGAAAAATTTATAATTGATAAATTCATGATTTTATTTTTACTAATTATATGTATTTCTACAGATATAGGTGGTTATGTGTTTGGTAAATTAATAGGAGGAAAAAAATTAACAACTATAAGCCCAAACAAAACATACTCTGGATCATTAGGATCATTTTTTTTATCACTTATAGTTGGGTATCTTTTTTATCAAATTCAAAATAATTTAATCTTAATAAATATTAATATTTTTATTTTTATTATTTTAATTTCCCTAATGTCTCAAATTGGTGACTTATTGATTTCTTTTTTAAAAAGAAAAGCAGAAATAAAAGATACAGGGTCTATTTTGCCTGGCCACGGTGGAATTCTTGACAGAATTGATGGTATACTCTTGGCTGTGCCAATTGGTTTAATTTTAATTAATGTATATTCATAAAAATGAAAGATTTAATATTATTAGGTTCTACCGGATCAATTGGAAATGCCGTATTGAATGTAGTTAATAAAAATAAAGCAAATTTTCAAATAAAGCTTCTCACAACAAACAAAAATATAAAAAAAATTTACAAACAAGCAGTAAATTATAATGTTAAAAAAGTAGTAATTTTAGATATAAATAATTTTAAAAAGTATAGTTATTTATTCAAAAAAAAAAAAATCAAAGTTTTTTTTAATATTGAGGAAGCTTTAAAAACATTTACAAAAAAAGTTTATTTTACTGTAAGTGGAATTTCAGGAATTGAGGGATTGGGACCTACTTTAAAATCCATTAAATATACAGAAAAATTGGGTATAGCAAATAAAGAGTCAATTATTTGTGGATGGAAATTTATTAAAAAAGAATTAAAAAAAAATAATACAAAATTTATTCCATTAGACTCAGAGCATTTTTCAATATGGTCGTTAATAAAATCAGATAACATAGATAATATCAAAAAAATTTATTTAACCGCATCAGGTGGTCCATTTTTACATAAAAGATTGAAAGATATTAAATTTATTAAGCCAAAATATGCTTTGATGCATCCTAATTGGAAAATGGGAAAGAAAATCACAATTGATTCAGCAACTATGATGAATAAAATTTTCGAAGTTATTGAAGCAAAAAAAATATTTAATATAAATAATAAAAAATTAGGAATTTTAATTCATCCAAAATCATATATTCATGCAATTGTTCATTTTAAAACAGGCCTAACAAAATTTCTTGCTCACGAAACTACAATGGAAATACCAATCCTAAATGCATTACATAATAATGATGACAAGTTTTTTTATAATAAAAAGGAATTTAATTATTTAAATTTTAATGGTCTAAACTTCTTAAAACCAAATAATAAAAATTTTCCATTATTAAAGATTATGAATTATGAATTTAACGACACATATTTTGAAATAATATTAGTAATTCTTAATGATACATTAGTTAATTTATATTTAAAAAATTCAATTCATTATATTTCAATTCATAAAATGTTGATAAAATTATTAAAAAACCCTTATTTTTCTTATTACTATGATAAAAGTCCAAAAAATATAAATGAAATAGAAAATATGGTAAAAAAGGTTAAAAAATATCTAAATAATTATTTTAAATTAAATGAAAAACTTCTTAAAAAAAACAATTAATAAATTTGGATTAATTTTAATAATATATATTTTTGCATTTACATCAATAATCAAAGCAGAAATATACAATGAGATAAAAGTTACTGGTAACAAAAGATTATCTGTTGAAACGGTACTTATGTTTTCAGGACTTAATACGGACAGAAATTTAAATAATAATGATTTAAATTCAGCTATTAAAAAGCTTTATGAAACAGACTATTTCAAAGATATTGAAATATTAATATTGAAAGATAAATTAGAAATTAAAATTATTGAAAATCCAATAATTCAGACAATATCAATAAATGGAATTAAAAATAAATCAATAATAAGACAATTAGAAGATATTACAAAAAAAAGTGAAAAATATCCTTTTTTAATTTCTAATGTTAATGATCAAAAAAATCTTTTATCTAATATTGTTAGATCAAGTGGTTTTTATTTTTCTAGTGTAAATACTAGAATTATTGAAAATAAAAACAATTCAGTAGATCTTATATATGATTTCAATTTAGGCGAACGTGCTGTTATTAAAAATATAAATTTTCAGGGTAATAAAATTTTTAAGGGTTCCAAACTTAGAGATATTATTAAATCTGAGGAAGGCAAGTTTTGGAAATTTATAACGTCAAATAAATATTTGGATGAAAGAAAGATCAAAATTGACGAAAAACTGTTAAATGAATTTTATAAAAATAAAGGATATTATAATGTAAATGTAAAATCTTCTTACGCGAAGAATATTAACAATAAATATTTTGAATTAAATTTTAATATTGATGCAGGGGAGAAATTCTATTTTAGTAATATAAATCTAAACTTAAGGGACGAATTTGAAAATGAGAATTTTAAAAACGTAACAAAAATAATAAAAAAATTAGAAGGTAAGAAGTATTCCAAAAAAATTTTAGATGATATTTTGGATGAAATAAATAAAATTACAATTCAAAAAGAATTTGTGTTTGTAGATGTAAATTATGACGAAAAAATTGTAGAAGGCAATAGGATTAATATTGATCTAAATTTTAATGATTTAGAAAAAATTTTTGTTGAACAAATAAATATCTTTGGAAATTTTATAACAGAAGAAAAAGTAATAAGAAACTCGCTAATAGTTGATGAAGGTGATCCATTTAATGTTTTTCTTTTTGATAAGTCAATCTCAAATATTAAATCAAGAGGTATTTTTAGAAATGTTAAATCTGACATAAAACAATCTACTAATGATCCTCAAAAAAAAGTAATTAATATAATTGTTGAAGAAAGTCCCACCGGAGAAATATTTGCAGGTGCGGGTGCTGGCACCTCTGGAGCGACTGTTTCAGCAGGTATTAAAGAAAAAAATTATTTAGGCAAAGGTATTAGACTTGCCTCTAACCTCACACTTTCTGAGAGCCAAATCAAAGGTAAATTTTCTATTATTAATCCTAATTTCAAAAATTCAGATCGATCCTTTAATACCACATTTGAAAGTACTAGTACTGATACACTTACAACAAGTGGTTTTAAAACTTCTCGTACTGGATTCTCTATTGGTACAGGTTTTGAACAGTATAAAGATTTATTTGTTAATTTTGATTTATCAGCTTATTACGAAAAATTAGAGACATCCTCGTCAGCATCTAATTATAAAAAAAAGCAAGAAGGTGATTATCTTGAGAATTTAATAAAGTACAGATTAGTTTTAAATAAGCTCGATCAAAATTTTCAACCCACAGAAGGCTTTAAAATGGGTTTTGAGCAGGTTCTGCCTATTTATTCTGACGATTTGTCTATAGAAAATACTTTAAATTATTCAAAATACATATCGATTTCAGATAATTTGATCGTATCCACAAAATTCTTTGCAAAAGCTGTAAATTCTATTGATGACGATGTAAGAGTTTCCAGAAGAGTCTACATACCAAGTAGTAAATTACGTGGTTTTGAGCCTGGGCAGTTTGGACCAAAAGATGGAAATGAGTATGTTGGAGGAAATTATGGAACTGCTTTAAATATTAATTCTACATTGCCAAATATATTTAGTGGAAATGACGATATAGATTTAAGCTTATTTTTAGACGCAGCAACACTTAGAGAGGTTGATTATGATAGTTCGTTAGAGTCAAGTGAAATTAGATCTTCAACAGGATTATCTGTTAATTGGTTTACTGTACTTGGACCACTATCATTTTCATATGCAATACCATTAACTAGCGAACCATCAGACACAACAGAATCTTTTAGATTTAGAATTGGTACTTCCTTTTAATATGAAAAACTACACAATAGGAATATTTTTTTTTTTATGTAGTTCTTTTTATTCATATGCACAAATTGTTTATATCGATGTTAATTTTATACTAAATAATTCTGAAGTAGGAAAGTCTTTAAATATTTATATTAAAGAATTAAATGACAAAAATTTAACATCATATAAAGAAATTGAGGATCAATTTTTAAAAAAAGAAAAAGAATTACTGGCTCAAAAAAATATATTGGAAAAAAGTGATTTTGATAAAAAGCTAAAAAAATTATCTAAAGAGGTTAATATTTATAGATCTGAAAAAAAAATGTCATTAACTAAATTAAATGAAATTAAAATAAATAATACCAAAAAAATTCTAAATATATTAAATCCAATAATTACAAATTATGTTGATAAAAATTCAATTTCATTAGTAATACCAAAAAAAAATATAATTGTTGGTAAAAAAAATCTAGAAATTACTAGTGAAATAGTTAAATTATTAAATGATAAAGTTAAATCTTTAGAATTTTAATATGAAAAATTTATTTTTCAAAAAAAAAAATAATGTTGAGATTAATGACATTTTACAATGCCTAAGTCTTAAAAAAATTAAAAATAGCTTTAAAGTAAATAATATTGCAGACTTAGAAAATTCTGGAAGAAATGATGTATCTTTTTTTCACTCTAAAAAATATCTTAGCACAATTAAAAACACTAAGTCTAAATTAGTAATAACGACTGCTAAATTAAAAGATATTATACCAAAAAAAATAAAAATTATTATAGTTCCAAATGTTTTAGTTTCCGTTGCTAAAGTAACTTCTTTATTTTATCCAAATTCCTTAGACGATTCTTTTGATGATAAAATTTTTCCTATCAATATAAAAAAATTTAAAAGATTAAAATCTGGGAATAACGTTCTTCTTGGACAAAATGTAAAAATTGGAGAAAAATGCTCTATTGGACATAATACTATTATTGAAAGCAATGTATCTATAGGCGATAATTGTGTTATCGGTAGCAATGTTATAATTAAGAATTCTATAATAGGAAATAGTACTAACATTCTTGATGGCTCAATTATTGGAAAAAAGGGATTTGGTTTTTTTCCTGGAGTAAAAAATATAAGATACCCTCACATAGGTGCAGTTATTATTGGAGATAATGTTGAAATTGGATGTAATAATACAATTGATAGAGGATCTTTGTCTAATACAATAATTGGTGACGGTACTTTTTTAGATAATCAAGTTCATATAGCTCATAATGTTAAAATAGGCAAAAACTGCATTATAACTGGACAAGTTGGTTTTGCAGGAAGTTCTTCTATAGGAAATAATGTAATGATTGGTGGACAAGCTGGTATCTCTGGACATTTAAAAATTGGAAGCAATGTTAAAATTGGAGGTGGAAGTGGAGTTATTAAAGATATACCTTCCAACACAAATGTAATGGGATATCCTGCTAAAAGTATTAGAAATTTTTTAAAGGAAAACAAATCAAATGTCTAATTTAAATAAAGAACAAATAAAAAAACTCTTGCCACATAGAGAGCCAATGCTTCTTATTGATGAATTAAGAAATATAAAAAAACTATTTTCAGCTACGGCAATAGTAAATGTTAAAAAAGATAGTTTTTTTGTAAATGGTCATTTTCCTGGAGAGCCAGTCATGCCAGGTGTCTTAATTGTTGAGGCTTTCGGTCAAGCTGCAGCTGCATTAACAGCAGAAGGATTGGATAAAGCTACGTACGATAATAAGTTAGTATTTTTAATGACAATTGAAAAGGCAAGATTTAGAAACCCTGTTATTCCTGACTGTATTCTGGAATTAAATATAGAAGCAGTTAGATCTCACGGAAGAGTATGGAAGTATAAGGGCACAGCATTTGTAGGTGATAAAAAAATGGCAGACGCTCAGTGGTCAGCAACAATTGTTGATAGAAAGTAATAATTAGTAGTAATAGTTGATAAGTATTAAATATTAAATTTGTTATTTATTATCTGTGATCCATAAAACAGCAATAGTTGATTCAAAAGCGAAGATTTCAGATAATGTTAATATAGGCCCTTTTTGCATTGTTGGCCCAGACGTTGAAATAGGAACTAACTCAGTTTTACATTCGCATGTGAATATTGTTGGTAATACAAAAATAGGAGAGAATAACCAAATATATCCATTCTCATCTATTGGAACTCCCCCTCAAGATCTAAAATATAAAGGTGAAAAAAATTCATTGCTGATTGGTAACAATAATAAGTTTAGAGAGTATGTAAATATAAATCCTGGAACAGAACAGGGAGGTGGTATAACAAGAATTGGAGATAACAATTTATTTATGGTTTATTGTCATGTAGCACACGACTGTTTGATATCAAATGATATAGTTTTAGCTAATAACGTTCAAGTAGGTGGTCATGTTACCATTCAAGATAAGGCAATAGTTGGTGGAAGCTGTGCGATACATCAATTTTCAAGAATTGGGGAGTCATCGATGATAGGGGGAATGACTGGTGTTTTGAGTGATGTTATTCCATTTGGTTTATCAATGGGTAATAGAAATAATTTGATGGGGTTAAATCTTATTGGACTGAGAAGATCGAAAGTTTCAAATGATAATATAAAAAAAATACAATTGGCTTACAAGGATATATTTAAAACCAATAGTTTCAGAGATAACATAGAAAGTCTTAACCCAGATTTAAAAAGAAATGAATTTGTAAAAATAATAATTAATTTTATTAATTCAGATAAAAAAAGACCAATATCTCTTCCACCAAATTTATAATGATAGGACTTTTTTTAGGAGAAAAAGATTTACCAATTCAAATACTAAAAAAAATTGAAAGAAAAAAGCTAGATCATTTTATTATAGATCTTACAAAAAATAACAAATTTAAAAAAAAAAAGAATAGTTTTTTCATAAATATCGGAAAATTTGGAAAAATATTAAAGCTTATTAAATCTAAAAAATGTAGGCAGGTTATATTTGCTGGAAACATTATTAAACCAAAAATATCAAAACTAAAACTAGATTTTAGAGGACTATTTTACATCCCCAGAATAGTTAAAGCATCCAAATTAGGCGATGCAGCAATACTAAAAGTTTTAATAAAAATTTTATCTGAAAATAAAATCAAAGTTATTAAATTAAATACCTTCAACCCAGAGTTAACATTAAGGAAAGGAATTTATACAAAAATCAAACCAACTTTGTTAGAAAAAGAGGAAATGCTAAAAGGAATCAAAATATTAAAAAAAATAAATTCTTACAATCACACACAAGCATTAATTATAAGAGACAATAAGGTTATTTCTCAAGAAACAAGAAAAGGCACAAAAGAAATGATAAAATCTATAGCTAAATCCAAAATAAAAAAAGGGATTCTAATAAAACTACCTAAAGCAAAACAAGATTTAAGGGTAGACTTACCCACAATAGGAATTGATACATTTAAAGATTGTAATAAAGTTGGAATAAAGGGAGTTGTGGTCAAATCAAATCAAAATATTATATTAAATAAAGAAATCTCTATTAAATATGCCAATCAAAATAAACTCTTTCTAATTGCTATATGAAAAAAATTTTTGTTCTTACAGGTGAACCTTCGGGTGATAAACTAGCGTCAGAGGTAATATCACAAATAAAAACAAGAAGAACTGATTTAGAATTTTTAAGTGTCGGCGGAACAAATTTAGAAAAATTGGGTATAAAGACAATCTATGATCAAAAAGAGATAACATATATAGCTTTCACTGACATTATTTTAAATTTTTTCAAAATAAAACGTAAAATAAAAGATACCGTGAATGAGGTTTTGAAATTTAACCCAGATATTTTATTTAGTGTAGACAGCCCAGATTTCACATTAAGAGTAGCAAAACTAGTAAAAGAAAAAAATTCAAAAATAAAAATAATTCATTTTATTGCCCCTAAAGTTTGGGCATGGAGAGAAGGTAGAGTTAAGAAAATGAAGAAATTTTTAGACCATATTCTATTACTTTTTAAGTTTGAAAAAGAATATTTTGATAAAGAAAAACTAACTAATACTTTTGTGGGTCACCCTTTGTTAGATAAGAATATTGACGAAAATGTCCAAATAAATCAATTTTTAGATAAAAAAAATATTATTTCAATTTTTCCTGGCAGTAGAGTTTCAGAAATTAGTCACCATATGCCAATACTAATTAATTTTGTTAAAAAAATGAATATCAAGGATCCTGATTATAATTTCATATTTCATGCAACTGATAAAAATAAAGAACTTTTATCGAAATATATTTTAAATGAACAAATACAAAATATAGAAATTATTAGTGATGATAAGATTAAAACTGCAGTTTTAAAGAAATCGAACTTTGCGGTGGTAAAATCTGGAACTGTTTCGTTGGAAGTTTGTAAAATGAATGTACCTTCAATAATTATTTATAAGATGAATTTTATTAATTTTTATTTAGCAAAATTTTTATTAAATTTAAAATTTGTAAATATGGTTAATATTATTAATAATAAAGAAGTTATTCCAGAGTTAATTCAATCAGAATGTAATGCTGATGAAATATTTAAAAGTGTTTACTATTTTCTTAAAAAACCAGATTTAATAGATAAACAAAAAGAAGAAATAAAAAAAACCCTTAAAACTTTGACTTCTCCAAGTTCTTCATCTGAGGAGGCGTCAAATATTATCTTATCTTATATTTCCTAGTCTATTTATTACCTCGTCTTTTCCAAGAGATAAAATTATATCATATATTCCTGGACCAAATTTAGACCCAGTTAACATTATCCGTAATGGTTGGCCAACACCTTTGAAATTTGTATTATTTTTTTTTATTAACCCATTTATTATTTGTTCTAAATTTTCTCTATCAAAAACTTCTAATTCTGAAATCTTCTCTTTAAATAGATGTATTATTTTTTTTGCTTCATCGTTTATCAATTCTTTATCATTGTCATTATAAATAACTTTATCATTTAGTATGTATTTTGAATTATTAAATATATCCTCAAGTGTTTTTGCTTTATTTTTGAGAAATGTTAAAGAACTCTTTATAGTATTTTCTTTTTCTTCTTTAATTTTATCTTTATAAATCTCACAATATTCTTTTAACTTTTTGTACAAAATATCTTCTTCACTATTTTTAATATAATACTCATTCATTGAAAGAATTCTGCTCATATCAAGTTTTGAAGGTGATTTACCTATACCTTCTAGATTAAAAAGTTTTATACTTTCATCTAAGTTAAAAATTTCCTTGTCTTTATAAGACCATCCCAACCTCAGAAGATAATTTCTAAGTGACTCAGGTAGAATTCCAATTTTTGAGAAATCTTCTAATGTTGAGGCATTGTCTCTTTTTGATAGCTTCTTCCCTTCTATTGTATGAATAAGGGGAATATGAGCAAATTGTGGAATATCCCATTCTAGTGCCTTATATATCTGTATTTGTTTAAATGTATTTATTTTATGATCATCTCCTCTAATAATATGAGTCATTTCCATATTATGATCATCAACTGATGCTGACAAATTGTATGTTGGAGTTTCATCATTTCTTAAAATAACAAAATCCTCAATAGTGTTATTTTCAATCTCCACATTTCCTTGAACCAGGTCTTTTAGAACAGAAGTACCTTCTATTTTACTTTTAAATCTTATTACAGGCTTTATGTCTTTTGGCGCTTCATCCTCAGCAATTTCACGCCATTTTCGATTATAAACATATGGAATTTTTTTTTGTTTAGCTCTATTTTTTTGTTCTTCAATTTCTTCTGTGCTGCAATAGCACTTATAGGCATTTCCATTTTCTAATAACTTTTTAGCAATATTCACGTGTTCACTTATCTTTTTTGATTGAATATACTCTTCATCATCATGTTCTATTCCCATCCATCTGAGAGAATTGATTATTTGAATTTTGTGTTCTTCTTTGGATCTTTCTTTATCAGTATCTTCTATTCTTAAATAAAATTTACCCATTTTATTTTTTGAATATAACCAATTAAATAGCGCTGTTCTCACCCCACCAATATGAAGAGGACCTGTAGGAGAAGGAGCAAATCTAGTTGCTACTTTTTTCATGAGATTTATTTAGACTATTTTATTGAAAGTTTCTATATAAAGATACAAGAATTCCTTGAACTTTTACTCTGTCTGGACCAAAAATTTTTGTTTCGTAGTTTCTATTTGCACTTTCCAATGCAATAGTCTTGCCTTTTCTTCTAATTCTTTTCAACATAGCTTCATGATCATCAATTAAAGCTACTACGATTTTGCCATTGTCTGCTGTATCTGATTTCTTTACAATTACAGTATCACCATCATTAATTCCAGCTTCTATCATAGAGTCTCCTTGCACCTTTAGTCCAAAAAATTCTCCATCTTTCTCAATATTTGCAGGTAGCGGAATTCTTGAAACTTCATTCTGTATAGCTTCAACTGGTGTACCTGCAGCAATCTTTCCTAGTACCGGAATTTCTGTATCGTTAGACCTATTTAAATTTTCTTCATCTAATCCTCCTTTAATAACACTTGGAGAAAAACTATTATAAATATCGTTTGCAGATGCAGTTTCAGGTAATTTAATTACCTCTAATGCTCTCGCTTTATGTGCTAATCTTTTAATGAAACCTCTTTCCTCTAATGCACTAATCAATCTGTGAATTCCAGATTTTGATTTTAGACTTAAGGATTCTTTCATTTCTTCATAAGAAGGGGACACACCCGTAGATCTCAACTTTTTGTTGATAAATAAGAGCAGATTTTTTTGTTTTTTAGTTAGCATAGAACAAATTAAGTACATCTATGTTCTATAAAAGTTCTTTAATTTATACAACAGCTAAAAAATAAGCTATATCTAAGAAATCTCTATAAAAGAGAAAAAATATTATTGTTTTTTAAATCTTTTAAAAGTGATTCACCAATTAAAAAAGTACTTATTGAAGTCCTGTTATTAATATCAAGCAATTCCTCTTTTGTTTTCAAGCCGCTTTCAGAAATTAAAGGAGAGGGGTGTTTTGATACGATATTGTATATATCATAAGTTGTATTTATCTCAGTTTTAAGCGTTTTTAGGTTTCTGTTATTTATACCAATTAAAGCATCGTGATATTTTATTGATTTTTCCGCCTCCTCAACTGTATGAACTTCAACAATTACACTCATATTAAACTTTAAAGCTTCCTCGTAAATTTCATCAGCAGTTCTCTCAGAAATACCAGCTAATATAATTAGTATTGCATCAGCGCCATAACTTTTAGCTAAAGGTACTTGAAATTTATCAACGAAAAAGTCTTTACAAAGCACCGGTAATTCAATTTTTTTTTTAATTTCAGAAATATGGGTTAAATTTCCTAAAAAAAAATCTTCTTCAGTTAATACAGACAGACAAGTAACATTCTTGGAGTTATATATGTCAGCGATTTTTACTGGATCGAAGTCTTGTATTATTATACCTGCTGAAGGACTCGCTTTTTTTATTTCAGCAATTACGGATATTTTATTTTTTGAATTATTTTTTTGTATTTTCTTTTTGAAATCAAAAAAAATATCTTTCTCACTAATTGTGTCCAACAAACTTTTAATATCAATTTCAAATTTTAATTTTTCAATTTTAATTTTTTTTAGATCAGTTATTTTTTGAAGAATATTTTCAGACATTTTGTATATTTTTTATAAATTTGAATGCAGCTCCAGACTTAATAAAACCTCTAGTATAATTATAAGCTATTTTAAAATCTTCATATTTTTCAGAAACCATTAATCCCGCTGCAGCGTTAAGACATACAGCTTTTGAAAAATCATTATCTTCACCTTGAAAAATATTTAAAATTTTATCAGAATTAAATTTAGCATCATCACCAACTAAATTTTCAAATTTATCAGCATTAACATTTAATTCAATTGGATCAATTATAAACTCAGAGATTTCATTATTTTTTAATTGCACAACATTAGTTTTAGCGTAAGGCGATATTTCATCTAGACCATCCTCACTATTTACAATCCACGCAAATTTTAAATTTAGATTTTTAAGCGCATTTGCAAAAACTTTTAGAAGTTTACTATCAAAAACACCAATTACCTGCCTTTCAACAAGTGCTGGGCTGCTTAATGGACCTATCATGTTAAAAATCGTCCTTTTTCCTATTTTTTTTCTAGTTGGACCAACATATTTCATCGCTGAATGGTAATTTGGAGCGAACATAAATCCAAAATTATTATTTTTAATTTGCTCTTCGATTTGATTTGGTTCTAAGCTTATATTTATATTTAAAGCTTCCAAAACATCAGCTGACCCACATTTTGATGAAACTGCTTTATTTCCATGTTTTGCAACTTTTACACCCATACTCGCTAATAACAAAGCTGAAGCAGTTGAAATATTTAAAGTATCTTTTCCATCTCCACCAGTACCGCATGTATCAATACAATCTTCAACTTTTACTCTTTTAGATTTGTCTCTTAATACATATACACCTCCAGCTATCTCGTCCGACACTTCACCTTTTTCTGTCAGTAAAGTTAAAAAATCATAAATTTGTTGATCACTAGCCTCACCATTCATTAAAATCTTAAATGCATTTTTACTTTCATCAAAATTTAAATTAATTTTATTTCTTAGTTTGACTAAAAATTTTTCCATATTTATTCTTTTACAAAGTTCTTTAAAATTTTTAAACCATATTTTGTTTTGATACTTTCGGGATGAAATTGAACTCCATGTATTTTGTATTTTTTATGCATAACTCCCATTATAGTCCCATCAGAAGTACTAGATGTAATTTTTAATTCTTTAGATAAAGATTTTTTATCAATTACTAAGCTATGATATCTGGTAGCTGAGAAATTGCTTGGTAAATTATTTAAAATACCAATTTTCTTATTTACAATATTGCTTGTCTTTCCATGCACAAGTTCTTTAGCTTGAATAATTTTAGAACCAAATATTTGACCAATAATTTGATGACCTAAGCAAACCCCAAGAATTGGAATTTTTTTATACAATTTTTTTACAATTTTTAAACAATTTCCTGATTGATTAGGATTTCCAGGACCAGGGGATATTACAATTTTATTATATCCTTTTTTTAAAATATAATGATGATCCACTTTATTGTTTCTTAAAACATCTACTTTAGCAAAGGATGAAAGATAGTGATATAAATTAAATGTAAAACTATCGTAATTATCAATTAAAATTATTTTCATTTTCTTTATTCCAAAGCCTTGATTAAAGCTTTAGCTTTGTTTACAGTTTCATTAAATTCATTAATTGGTTTACTATCTGCAACAATTCCTGCGCCAGACTGTACATAAAATTTTTTATTTTTTGAAATTGCCGTTCTTAGTGCGATGCAAGTATCGAAATCACCATTTGCAGAAAAATAACCAATTCCTCCAGCATAAACCTTTCTTCTTGTCGTCTCTAATTCATCTATAATCTCCATAGCTCTTATTTTGGGTGCACCTGATACTGTTCCAGCGGGAAAGCCAGCTAATAAAGTATCAAATTTACCGAATTTTTTATTGAATACACCCTCAACATTAGAGACTATGTGCATTACATGAGAATATCGCTCTATCTTAAAACTTTCGGTGACTTTAACAGAGTTAATCTTTGAAACTTTTCCAGCATCATTTCTACCAAGGTCAAGCAGCATTAAGTGTTCAGAAAGCTCTTTTTTATCTTTTAAAAGATCCTTTTCATAAAATTTATCTTCTTTTTTATTTTTACCTCTTGGCCTTGTACCAGCAATAGGTCTTACAGTTATCTTATTATCTCTAAGTCTCACAAGTATTTCAGGACTTGCACCTATTATTTGAAAATCTTTAAAGTTAAAAAAATACATGAAAGGGGAAGGGTTTGTAATTCTTAATTTTTTATAAATATCTAGAGGTTCTTTATTAAGAGCAGTTTCAAATCTTTGACTTAGGACAACTTGAAAAATATCTCCTATTTTAATGTAATTCTTTGCTTTAGAAACATTGCTAAGAAATTTCTTTTTTGAGATATTTGATTTAATTTTTGGTTTTGGGAACCGAGTTTTTGACTGATTTATTTTGTTACTATAGTTTGCTAAAAAAATCATTTCTTCTATTTCTTTTTGTATTTGGTCATACTTAGCTTGATAATTTTTAATTTTTTCATCTAAAAAACAATTAACTATGAAAAATAATTTTTTTTCTGCATTATCAAAAACTACAAGATTTTTTGGTCTCAAAATTCTTGCATCAGGAATTTTAAGATCATTTTTTGTACTATTAGGAATTTTCTCAATATATCTTATTGTATCATAAGAGAAATACCCTGATATAATTGAACTTATCGGCGGCAATTCTTTTGGTATTTTAAAATTAAAATTTTCAATTATTTTTTCAATATTGTCTTTTGGAGTTCCTCTTAATTTTTTTCTTTTATTTTCATAATCTAAAACACAGTTATTATTATTAAATTCCCAAATTTTATCAGGATTTTTACCAAAAATTGTATATCTGCCTTTTATGAAACCTTTTTCAACAGACTCGAATACAAAGCTATTTCTTACGTTTAAAAAGTTATTAATTAAATTTTCTATTTCATTTATGCCATTTGATTTAATCGAATGGTAAAGAACTTGATTTATCTTTTTTTTTATGATTTTGCTTGAATAATTTTAGACTAATATTCAACATTATCTAAAATAATTTTTTACTCTATCAATTGTTTGATTGAAAATTTTTACCTTATATTTTGAATTTAGAGATAAATCATAAGATGTATAAACATCGTTAATGATATCGTTATTAGCTTTCGTTGAATATTCTTTAATATTATCAGTGTTTTTACCCATATCAGAATAAGAAATATTCTTAATTTTTGTAAGAAAAACTTTATTTCCCTGTCCCGTAACTAGTGAGAAACTTTTTTTTGGCAATGTGTATAAAAGGTTTAAAGAATCTGGATCAAAAACTTCATTATCATTCGAGCTTTTAATGGTTATAGTCTCAATGTTGTTTATGTCTTTTGATAATTTTATAAACTCATCATCATTAAATGTTTTTTCATCGATTTTTTCAAAAAGGCTTTTATTAAATTCAAATTTCTTTTTTAGAATAACATTATTTTTAACATTCTCTAAAAATTTTGGATCTGTTTTATTTGGAACCTTTTTGATAATATTTGATATTTCAAAGACTAGATAATAATCATTTTTGTCAACTAGTTGTATTTTATCTTGGTTTCTTCTTGAGTAAATTTCTTCAAGCACCTCTTCTGAATCATCATCTAATACAAAATTATTTATTTCCTTAAGTTTCAAATTATAAATTTCATTAATTTCTTTTAAATTAGATCCATTAAAAATATTGTTTTCTATCTCGTCAATTTTCTTAAAAAATTCATCATTAAACTCGTCTATTTCAATTAAATCTTTAGGCGTTATTTTTGCATAAGTAACATCAATAAAATCTATTTTTAAGATTTCTTGATTATTTGTCATGAACTCTTCAACCTCTAAGTTAGTTGCAGTCTTATCATGAACTAAGTCTAAATCTAAAAATTCTATCTCAATTTTTTTATTTTCGTTGATATATATTTTATTCTTTAAAAAATAAGGTGATTTAATCCCTCCACTAATATAATTGAATAAATTTTCTTTCAGTTCCTGTTTTTTTAATGAATTTTCAAAAGTTGAAGCGCTGAGATTATTTTCTAATAGAAATTTTTCGTATTTTACTCTTGAGAACTTTTTATTATCATCAAGTAAAATTGAATTAGATCTTATTTTACTTGCTAATACTTCTTCAGACAATGTCACATTTAATTCCTTAATTTCCATCTCGATTAATTTTTCAGATACTAATTCTGATAAAATTTGTTCTATAATATTTTTATCTAAATTTGCTTTTATAATTTCATTTGTAAGTCTTGACTCGTTTATAAAATTCACAAAATCTTTCGATGAGATTGTTTCATTATTAATCTTAGCAACATTATTAGTATTTCCTCCGCTAAAGACACTACCCATGCCCCAAAACACAAATGGAATTATAATAATTCCTACTAGCACCCCAGCTAACTTGGAATTTGAAAAACCTCTTAATTTATTAATCATATTCTATAGTCTTTATTTATTGATCTAAAAAAAAATAAACATATAAATTATATTAATCTGTATGACAAATAATAATATTTATTTCATTGCTAATTGGAAGATGTTTGGTTCTGTCAAATCAGTTAATTCACTAAATAAAGTAATAAGTTATTCAAAAACAAAGAAACTAAAAGCCAAGATTATTTATTGCCCACCTTATACTTTGATTAAATACTTTGCAGATAAAACAAAAAATTCAAATATTGAAGTTGGTGCTCAAGATTGTCATACGCAACCAAACTATGGACCTTTTACTGGGGGTATTAGTTCAAAGATGATTAAGGATTTGGGAGGTAAGTTTGTTATTATTGGACATTCAGAAACAAGAAAAGAAAATGATAACAAAAAAATTAATTTAAAAATTAAATCTGCACTAGGTGAAAAATTAAATGTCATTTTATGTGTTGGTGAAAAACTAATAGATAAAAAAAAAAATAAAACAAAATCTGTTTTAAAGAATTA
>JACWDO010000009.1 GCA_014654115.1 Pelagibacterales bacterium SAG-MED17
TCAAAATTAAATGGAAGCTGTTTAAACATAATGGTTAAAAGAGGAAATGAAGTAGATCTAGAATACTCTAAGAAAGAAATAATCAAAAAGATGAATATATTTTTTGGTTACAATGTAGTCGATGACATAAAGTTAAAAACTTTTGAGGGAGAATTCGAAAAAATTAAAGATAATAAAATAAATAATGCGACAAAAAGTAAAAATATTAAGAAGATTACCAATATTAAGAATGATAAAATTAAACAATCTTTATTAGAATTAAATAAACTATTAAAATCAAGATGAAAAAAATACTTATACAAATAATTATAATTTCTTTGTTTTTTGTTACGCTTAATGCAAAAGCAGATATTAAATCAATCACTGAGGGCAATGTTGATGCAAAAGTAAAACTTATAATTTTTGAATCTTTAACATGTAGTCATTGTGCAGATTTCCATAAAAATATTTATCCTAGCTTAAAAACTGATTTTATAGATAAAGGTTTAATTTTAATTGAATTTAGAAACTTTCCATTGGATATGGCTGCATTTAATGCATCAAAAATAGCTCATTGCAAAAATGATGGAAATTCAGAAATACTTCATCATTTGTATAAAAATCAAAGTAGCTGGGTTAGAGGTGGCACTATTGAGGATCTTAATAACAATCTCAAAAAATTTATTGAAGAATCTAATTTTAAGTTAGATTTTGAAAAATGTATAACTAACTCAGAAATGGAAGATTTTATTTTAGAAGACCGAATCAATGGTGCTAAAGACTTCAAAATTGAAGCAACACCAACAATTATAATCAATGGTGAAAAGTTCGAAAATACATCAAACTATAAAAAATTAAAAAAATATATAGAAAAACTGATATAAGTCATTGAATGGAGTTTAAAAAAATCCAATTAAATGGTTTCAAATCATTTGCAGAGAAAACAAACTTTCTTATTGAAAAAGGGCTTACTGGTATTGTTGGTCCTAATGGTTGTGGTAAGTCAAATATAGTTGAGTCACTTAGATGGTGTATGGGAGAAACCTCAGCAAAAAGCATGAGAGGGTCTGGTATGGAAGATGTGATATTTTCAGGCACATCTAACAAACCATCAAAAAATATTGCAGAGGTAGTATTAAGTTTAAATAATGAAAATAAAGATGGGCCTCATCAATACAATGAACTTGAAGATATAGAAATTAGAAGAAAAATTGAAAAAGATAAAGGGTCAAAGTTTTATATTAACAATAAAGAAGTTAGAGCAAAAGATGCACAAATGTTTTTTGCAGACCTGTCTACAGGGGCTCACTCACCATCAATGATAAGCCAAGGTAGAATTGGAGCATTAGTCACAGCAAAACCATCTGATAGAAGGGCTATACTTGAAGAAGCTGCTGGAATAGCAGGTTTGCACGTTAGAAGGCATGAGGCAGAAATTAGATTAGGGGCAGCAGAAAATAATTTAAAAAGAGCTGACGAACTTAGAAGACAGCAAGAAAAACAATTAGCAAACTTAGAAAAACAAGCTGAGGAAGCCGCAAAGTATAAATTAATTTCAGAAGAAATAAAAAAAGTAGAGGCGGGACTTTATTATTTGAGACTTATTGAGATTGATAAAGAAATAACGTTAGAAAATGAAGTAAACAATGAAGCAGATGGAAAAGTTGAAGAATTTAATAAGCAAATTGATGAGCTAGAAACTAAAATTAAGAATGAACTTGAAAGAGTAGAACCAATAAGGCAGAAAAATATTGAAAATTTATCAAAGATTCAAAGATTAAATCTTGAACTAAAGGCTTTAGATGAAGAAAGTACAAGAATAAATGAGGAAATAGACACAATAAAAAATTCTATAAAAGTTATAGATGAAGATATAGATAGGGAGAAAAGTATCGTAATTGATGCAAATTCAAACGAAAAAAGACTGAAAGAGGAGAGAAATATCCTAATTGATACAGATTCAAAATATTATGAGACAGAAAAACTTTCAAATCAAGACCTGGAAAACTCTAAATCAAAACTAAAAAATGAACAAGATAGAATGGATCAATTATTAGAGAGTTTCAGTGCTGAATCTTTACAAAAGAATAACGAAATTATAAAAAACATAAAAGGTCAAATCGAAGAAGTTAAAAAATTAATTTCAGAAAACAGAAATCATCAGACAATACAAATTTTAGACGAGTGTATAGTTAATTTATCTTACTTGAAAATGAAAGTTACTGAGGTTGAAAGTGATGATATAGTTACAACCCTTACATCTAAAAGTGATCAAATAAAAAAATTACAAGATGATTATGCTGAAAATTATAGTAAAAACCAAAACATAAAAAAAGAATCTATCAAAAGAAAAGAAAGAATAAGTATAATTGACCAAGAATTTGAAAGTTGGCAAAATCTTTTAACTAATTCTGAAAAAATGGTAAATGAATTAAATACAAGAAAAAATAAGCTTGTAGAAAAATTAAATGATCTAGAAAAACAACCTCAATCTCAAGCAGAAAAAAAGGGGAAGATTTCTGAAAACTTGAGAATTTCAGAAAATGAAAAAAACGAAAATGAAGTTTTAGTAGAAAAAATAGATGATAATATTGCTGAAATTAGAAGCCAACTAAACAATACAAAAGAAAGTTCTATTGAAATTAGAGAAAAGAAAGCAAGCTCTGGTGCTACTATTGAGGGTTTAAATAAAAGAAGAAACGATCTTTTGGAAAGAGTTATGACAGATTTGAGTGTTGAAGAAGGTAATATACTTAATTATTCAAATCTTGAGAAAGATGTTGAATTTCCAGATTTAGTAACTCAAGAAGAATTACTAGATGAAAAAAAGAGAGAAAGAGAGAAACTTGGATCAGTTAATTTAAGGGCAGATGATGAAACCGAAAAATACAAAACTGAAATAAAAAAAATGGAACAAGATAGACAGGATCTTGTTACAGCAATTTTAAAATTAAAAGAGAGCATAACTGAACTTAATCAAAAAGGTAGAGAAAGATTGCTGGATGCTTTTGAAAGAGTGAATAGAAAATTTAACGAGGTTTACACAAAATTATTTAATGGTGGTAGTGCAAAATTAGAACTAGTAGATTCAGATGACCCACTAGATGCTGGTTTAGAAATGCTAGTAAGTCCTCCTGGAAAAAGACTTCAGTCAATTACTCTGCTTTCTGGTGGTGAACAAGCTTTGACGGCATTATCATTAATATTTGCAGTATTTTTAACTAATCCCTCTCCTATCTGTGTTCTTGATGAGGTAGACGCTCCACTTGATGATGCAAACGTAACTAGATTTTGTAATCTATTGAATGATCTAACAAAAATTACTTCTACTAGATTTATAATAGTGACCCACCACGCTTTAACAATGTCAAAAATGGATCGATTGTATGGTGTTACGATGCCTGAGAAAGGAATTAGTCAATTAGTTGCTGTTGACCTTCAAAAAGCTGAGAGCATGGTAGCTTAGCTTAATGCAGGAAGAGGACTTCAAAACTCGCCTTAAGATTGCAAAAAATAAGGCAAAATCTAAATATTCTGAGGAGAAAGAGCCATCCAAGTCAGGAATGGGGCATGCCTTTAAAATGAGTACAGAATTAGTAGCCGCAGTAGCTGTTGGGACAATTATTGGGTTTATTTTAGACAATTGGTTTGGTACTAAGCCTTGGTTAATTTTAATATTTTTTTTTGTAGGTGTGGCTACAGGCATTATGAATGTAGTTAAATCAGCAAAAAAAATGCAAGAGAAATAAGAGATAATAATGGCATCAAACCCAATGTACCAATTCAACGTTTATAGAATTGGTCCAGAAATTAAATTAGGATCTGTAGACATATCATTCACAAATGCGAGTTTGTTTATGGTTATTAGTTCTTTGGCTATTTTGATAATTTTTAATTTAGGTGCTAAGAAAAAAACCTTGATACCTGACAAGTTGCAATTACTTTCTGAGCTGAGCTACTCCTTTGTAGCCAAAATGATTAGTGATACAGCGGGATCAAAGGCAAAACCATATTTTTCATTTATTTTCTCTCTATTTATGTTTGTGCTTTTTTGTAACATGTTTGGAATGATACCTTACGCATTTACAGTCACAAGCCATATTATAGTTACCTTTGTATTAGCAGCATTTATTTTCATTGGAGTTACAGTTATTGGATTTATGAAACACGGATTAGGATATTTAAAATTGTTTGTACCAAGCGGAGTTCCAATGGTTCTACTTCCACTAATTGTAGTTATTGAAATTATTTCATATTTAAGTAGACCAATTAGTTTATCAGTAAGATTATTTGCTAATATGATGGCTGGTCACACTATGATGAAGGTATTTGGAGGCTTTGTTATAAGCTTAGGAATTGTAGGTGGATGGCTTCCACTTAGTTTTTCGGTTGCACTTACGGGTTTGGAGATACTAGTTGCTTTTCTTCAAGCATATGTATTTGCAATTTTAACATGCATTTATTTAAATGATGCATTAAATCTACACCATTAATAAAAAAAGGAGGAAAAATGGAATTAGAAGCAGCAAAAATGATAGGAGCAGGTTTGGCAGCTATCGCACTAGCAGGTGCGGGAGTTGGTATAGGAATTATCTTTGGTAATTACTTATCTGGAGCTATGAGAAATCCATCTGCAGCTCAAAAACAATTCCCTAACTTGTTATTAGGATTTGCTTTAGCTGAAGCAACAGGATTGTTTGGACTAGTAGTTGCGCTGATTATTTTATTTGCATTTTAGTCAATGTTAAAAAAAATAATTATTTTATTATTCGTTACATGCTTTGCATGTTTTAATGTTGTGTTTGCCGCTGAAAGTGGTGGTATGCCTCAGCTTAATCCAGAGTTTTGGATATCTCAAATATTCTGGCTTATCATCACGTTTGGAATACTTTTTATTGTTTTGACTAAAGTTATATTGCCTAAAATTAGCGATAACTTAGAAACAAGAAAATCACAAATACTTGAAAATATTGAGATGGCAGACAAGCAAAAAGAGGACAGTCAGAAAAAAATTGACGAATATGAAAAGATTATTTTAGACAGTAAACTAAAAGCTAAAAATCACTTTAATGAAGCTAGAGAAAAGATTTTGGATAATATTAACAAAAAAAGGGCTGCATTAGAGAAAGATCTTGATCAAGAAATTGACGTAGTTGAAAAAGAGTTATCCGATCTAAGAAACAAATCAGGTGATAAAATAAATAAAATAGCAGCTGAAACATCGGCTGAATTAATCAAAGAACTAATTGGTGAAGAGGTTAACAGCAGTAGCATAGCAGCAATTGTAGACGACCAATCAAAAATAAATAAAGAGAGAAAAGATGTTTGATGCAACTTTTTGGGTAGCAATATCATTTTTTATATTCATAGGTCTATTGGTATATTTTAAAATACCTCAAAGTATAAATAATCTCCTAACAAAAATGATAGGGGATATAAAAAAAGAAATCGATGAGAGTGAAAAGTTACGAGTTGAGTCAAAAAAGCTTTTAGATGAAGCTCAGGCTAAACTTAATTCAGTTGAAGGAGAATCTAAAAAGATCCTAGATCAAGCTAAAACTGAGTCTGAACAACTAGTTATCAGTATGAATGAAAAATTTCATAAAAGTTCCGAAATAAAGAAGAATTTAACTCAAACAAAAATAAATCAGATGAAAGAGGCGGCAATTAAAGATATCAAAGATACCTCGATCAAAATTGCACTAGAGTCAGTGAAAAAAATTATAACAACCACAGTTGATAAATCTAAATTAGATAATCTTTTTGAAAAAAATCTTGAAGAGGCAAAGTCTGAATTAAAAAAAATTAATTCATAACTTAATTACGTTACATTTTCTCAAAATAATATAAAATCCAAATTATGAATTCAATAGTTATAGGATCAGGTTTTGGAGGTATGGCAGCTGCATTAAGGTTAAAAGCTAAAGGCCATCATGTAACCTTGGTTGAAAAACATGAAGATTTAGGTGGACGTGCAAGAGTTTTTAAAAAAAATGGATTTACATTTGATGGTGGACCAACTGTAATAACGGCACCTTACCTAATTGATGAATTATTTGAACTTTTTAATAAAAATTCTAAAGATTATTTAGAAATTAAATCTTTAAAAACCTGGTATCAATTTGTTTTTGAAGATGGGTTCAAGTTTGACTATTCTGGCAATGAAGAAGAAATGGTTAATCAAATAAAAAAGATTAACGAAAAAGATGTAAAAGGATATAAAAATTTAGTTAAATTTACAAAAAAGATTTTTGATAAAGGCTTTACTGAACTTTCAGATGTTCCATTTGATAAACCATACTTTATGTTAAAGCAAATACCCTCTTTATTTAATTTAAAAAGTTATAAATCTGTTTATGGCTTGGTTTCCTCTTACGTAGAAAATGAAAAATTAAGAAGGTTACTTAGCATGCATCCACTTTTGGTGGGAGGCAATCCATTTACAACAACCTCAATATATGGATTGATCTTATATTTGGAAAAAAAATGGGGAATTCATTATTCAATGGGTGGAACTGGTCAAATAATTAATGGCATGGAAAAATTAATGAATGAAGAAAATATACAAATACTAAAAGGATGTGAGGTAAATAGAATCTTATCAAATAATAATAAAATAACAGGTGTTGAGCTAAGTAATGGTGATAAAATTGAGGCCGACAATGTTATATGTAACGCTGATCCACCTGCAGTTTATTCAAAATTAGCAAATTCAAATAGTAGTAATTCTATTTTTAATTGGAAAATGAAGAGAATGGAATATTCAATGGGACTGTTTGTGTATTACTTTGGAACTAAAAAACTTTATGACCAAGTTGAGCATCATACAATTAAATTTGGAGACAAGTACAAGGAACACTTAGACGATATTTTTAATAATAAAAAACTAAATAATGACATAAGTTATTATTTACATAGACCAACTGCTACAGATAAATCTATGGCACCTGATAATCATGATTGTTTTTATGTTTTAGTGCCAGTTCCTAATAATCAATCTGGTATAGACTGGTCTATTGAGGGAGATAAAATGAAAGACCTTGTTGTTAAAAAAATGGAAGAAAGTTTATTGCCAAATCTAAGTGAAAATATTGTTGAAGATTTTTACTTAACTCCAGATTATTTTGAAAAAGAGTTAAATACAAAGTATGGGTCTGGTTTTTCTATTCAACCTAAATTCACTCAATCAGCTTATTTTAGATTTCACAATAAATCAGAGATATTTGATGGTTTATATTTTGTTGGTGCAGGTACTCATCCTGGAGCTGGTGTACCAGGAGTGTTATCATCAGCAAAAGTCTTAGACAAAATTTTGTGATGGAGAAGAATAACTATCTATCAATATATGCAAAATCATTCAACTGGGCGGGATTTTTTCTACCCAAAAAAACTTACTCAAAATGTTCAAATTTATATGACTTTTGTAGAACTTTAGACAATATAGCTGACGATGGAGGTGAAACTGAAATCAAATTAAGAAGATTTTTAAACTTCAAAGATAATTTTAACAACCAAGAATTTCAGAACCCTATAATTAAAAATATGTGGGAATTAATGGATGAATACAATATTTCGAAAAATATTGTATACGATCTATTTGATGGTGTTGAGTCTGATATTCAAAACAAAGTAAAATTAAATTCGAAAAAAGAATTATTAATTTATTCTTATAGAGTAGCTGGAACTGTAGGTTTAATGATGGCAAAAATTCTAAATGTTACGAGTTCTAATTCTCTTAAATCAGCAATCGATTTAGGTATAGCTATGCAACTCACAAATATTTCAAGGGATGTGGTAGAAGACTCTAAAAATAAAAGGTTTTATATTAAACAAGACTTTGAAACCATAAAAGAAACATTGACAACTGCAGATTTATTTTATGAAAGTAGCTTTTCATCAATTAAAGATATTCCACTTAGTCTTCGATTTTCAATTCTTGTTGCAAGAAGAGTTTATAGACAAATTGGAAGAAATATTATCAAAAAACAAACAATTCAAAATTACAACCAATCAGGTAAAATTTTTGTTAGTAATAGTGGCAAAATTTTTCAAACAATATTATCTATATATGACTTGCTAAAACTATCATTGATTAAAAAACAGTATCATCTTAGAGATAAAGAACATGGATTAATTAGCGAAGAAATAAGTTTAAATGAAAGATTTTGATTTTGTAATTATTGGAGGAGGTTGTGCAGGCTTGTCTTTAGCATATGAATTGGACATAAATAAAAAATTAAAAGATAAAACCTTGGCAATTATTGAGCCAAGATATGAATATAAAAAAGATAAGACATGGTCCTTCTGGAAAACATTCTCACATAATTTTGATGATTGTGTAAAAAAAAACTGGAAACATTTTTCGATAAATGTACCCAAAAAAACTAGACACCTTGAGTGTGATAGTTATCCATATCAAACCATAGACAGTGGATTATTTTATGAGAAGATAAATAATAAATTAAAAGAAAATAAGAATATTTATTATTATAAAAATGATGAAAATATAGATTTAGAAAATGCATTAGTTTTTAATAGTGTACCAAATTTAAATAATCAAAATAATGGTCTCTGGCAACATTTCTGTGGCGTAGAAATAGAAACAAAAAAAGATTTTTTTGATGATAAAATCATGAATTTAATGGACTTTGATTGCGAGCAGAGAGGAAGTGTTCACTTTTTTTATACTCTTCCCTACTCGAAAAAAACGGCATTGGTTGAAACTACTTGGCTATCCGAAATGAACGATAACTCTCAAAAAGATTATGATGAACAAATCAAACAATATATTGAAAATAATCTAAACCTAAAAGATTATAAGATTACTTATAAAGAGGAAGGTTCAATTCCACTATTTTATCCTGATAATCAAAAAATTAAGAATAAAATAAATATTGGAACAGCAGGTGGCATGACAAGGTTAAGCACTGGTTATACATTTCTTAATATACAGGAACAAAGCAAATTTATAAGGGAAAATTTAGAAAATATTGATAATCTAAAAATATTTCAAATTAAAAGAAAATATCAATTTTTAGACAAAATTTTTTTAAATGTACTTAAAAATAATCCAAATAAAATGCCTAATGTTTTTTTTAGAATGTTTAACAATAAATCCAATAAAGTTATAAAATTTTTATCTAACAAGAGCAATATTTTTGAAGATTTTTCTATAATATTAAAAATGCCTAAATGGATTTTTATAAAAGCTCTTTTCAAACTAAATGACTAAGATTAATTTTTATCATTCTTTAATTTTTTTCAATCTATGTATATCGATAGCAGGGATAGAGTACTTAAGGGAAGGTGGCTTTTTAATAATTTGCTTATTTTTAATTTTAACAATTGGAATTTCTCATGGTTCATTAGATCATATTAAAGGAAAGAAACTTATTAAATATTTTGGATATAAATCAATTAGTATTTTTTATTTAGGCTATATATTTATTGGCATAGCCACAATAACTATCTGGCTAATATTTCCAAAGTTCTTACTTTTTTTATTTTTGGTTATTGCTGCTTTTCATTTCGGTAAAGAGGATTCAGAATTTATTGATAAAAAAAAAAATTTTGAACATATTTATTTTTTAAAGGGATCTTTAATAATTACATCACCTTTATTTTTTCACAAAGAGGAAACACTTACAATTTTTGAAACTTTAAATTTCAACATTTCAAATAGTTTTATGATAACTAACGAAATACTACTCATATTTATACTTCTATCTCTAATCTCTGGTATTTATTTATCTTTAAATAAAAATATTGAGGAAAAATCACTCTTATTGATGGATTATTTATCAATACTAATTCTTAATTATTTCCTTAATCCAATAATAGCGTTTACGGTTTATTTTTGTTTCTTGCACTCCATTAGACACTCCATATCTTTAATTTATGAAATAAACAAAAATCTGAGAAGAGGTTTGCCAATATTCATTAAAAAAGCCTTACCATTAACTATTCTGACCATTATTGGGTACATTTTTTCAATATTAATTCTTAATAATTATAATGAACTTGACGAGACCATATATCGAGTTATTTTTATTGGATTGGCCTCATTAACTTTTCCACATATATTGCTCGAATATTTAGTTGAAAAAAATGAGCAATAGTAAAATTAATTTTGTTGGATGGATTTTATTTATTATATCTGCAATAGGATTTATAATATCAAGCATTGGGAGTTTTTGGGCAATGTTTGGAAGTATTTTTTTTCTTGTGGCTTGTATTATTTTTCTAATTCCATTCTTTAGAAAAGACGAAAATGAAAAATAATCATTTGAAAATTCTATTAGCTGCACCAAGAGGATTTTGCGCAGGTGTTGACAGAGCTATTGAGATTGTTAAAAAGAGTATCGATAAATATGGCGCTCCAGTTTATGTGAGACATGAAATTGTTCACAACAAACATGTAGTTGATAATTTAAAAAAAATTGGTGCTATATTTGTTGAAGAAATTGACGAGATAGAGGATAAAACGCGGCCAGTAATTTTCTCAGCTCATGGTGTTCCAAAATCAGTGCCAAAAGAGGCATCAAATTTAAATATGATTTTTGTTGATGCTACATGTCCTTTAGTTTCTAAAGTACACCGTGAAGCGGAAATTTTGAATAAGCAAGATTTACATGTTTTGCTTATTGGCCATGAAAATCATCCTGAAGTAATTGGTACAATGGGACAACTTGCTAAAGGGAAAATTGAACTTATAGAAACTGTAGAAGATGCCAAAAGATTTCAAATGAAGGAAGACAAGAAGCTCGCCTATATTACTCAAACTACTTTATCCGTAGATGATACAAAGGAAATTATAGAGGTACTTAAAGAACGATTTCCAGATATTCATGAGCCCAAAAAAGATGATATTTGTTATGCAACTACTAACAGGCAAGCAGCAGTAAAAAAAATAGCTAAAAATTGTGATAATTTTTTTATAATTGGTAGTAGAAATTCATCTAATTCAGTTCGACTAGTTGAAGTTGCTAAAAATAATGGTTGTAAGGCTGAATTAATTCATTCTGAGAGTAATTTCCCGATTGAGAGATTAAAAAAATGTAAAACTATAGGTATTTCATCAGGTGCTTCGGCTCCTGAAATTCTAGTAGACGAGTTCATAGACAAAATTAAAAAAGAATTTACAGTAGAGATTGAAGAAGTAGAAATAGTTAAAGAAAACGTAACATTTAAAATCCCAGGTAAATTAAACTAATGGCTGTATATACTAGAATTAATGGCATAGATTTAAGACAGATAGAAAAAAGCTTTAAAATCGGAAAAATCGTTACATTTTCAGGGATAAAAAAGGGGATTGAGAACACTAATTACCTATTAAAAACAGATAAAAAAAAAATAATACTAACCATATTTGAAAAAAGAGTTCAAAAAAAAGATCTACCTTTTTTTATGAAACTTATGTATGGCTTATCGAGGCAAAAAATTAAATGTCCAGAACCTATAAAAAATAATAAGGGTGAATATTTATTTAAAATTAAAAATAAAACTGCTTGTTTGGTAAGTTTTCTTGAAGGGAATGATAAAATCCAATTAACAAACAAAGATTGTTTCGATGTAGGAAAAAATGCAGGCAAATTACATTTAGCTGCTAAAAACTTAAAATTGTACAGAAAAAATTCTTTATCTTTGAAATCTTGGGGACCGTTGCTTTATAAAATAGACAAAAAGATTAATAAACTTTCAAAAAATTTAATAAATACTATGAGGAATGATTTACTAGATATTAAAAAAAAATGGCCAACGAATATGCCCAAAGGAATAATTCATAGCGACCTTTTTATAGATAATATTTTTTTCTATAAAAATAAATATTATGGGTTTATTGACTTTTATTTTTCTGCAAATGATTTCTTAGCTTACGAATTAGCCACATGTGTAAATGCGTTATGCTTTAAAAAAATAAATAAAGTATTTATTTTAGACAGAAATAAATCTTCTCAACTATTAAGAGGTTATCAATCAGTGCGCAAATTGAATTCTAAGGAAAAGAACAACTTCAATACCCTATGTAGAGGTTCGGCTTTAAGATATCTTTTAACTAGATCCTATGATTATTTGAATACTCCTAAAAAAGCATTAATAAAGATTAAAGATCCTAAAGAATATTTAGATAAATTAAACTTTCATAGAAAACTGAATTCTTTTAAGGACTATTGTAAGTGATAAAAATCTACACTGATGGATCGTGTTTAGGAAATCCAGGGGATGGTGGATGGGCTGCTATCATTATAGAAAATGAAAAGAAAACTTATATAAAAGGCAGTAAAAAAGATACTACAAATAACCAAATGGAGTTACTTGCTCCAATAAAAGCTATTGAAAAAATTCCACAAGGTAGCAAAGTTCAGATTTATACAGACTCCAAGTATGTAAAGTCTGGTATAACAGAGTGGATACACAATTGGAAAAAAAACGGTTGGAAAACTGCAAATAAACAACCTGTCAAAAATCAAGATCTATGGACTGAATTAGATAATATGACTATTGCATATGAGATAGAATGGATTTGGGTTAAGGGTCATTCATCCGATAAATTAAATAATGAAGTAGACTTAATTGCTAGAGAAGCAGCAAACTCATCATGGAGCACCTAGCAAAAAACACCCTGTATGATTTAAATTAGCTTGACATTTCTTACCAATTCAATTTAAAGGTGCTTTATGTTAGTTTTGCTAACAAATGAGTTAAATTACAACGAAAGAAAATAAAATGAGTATAAATGGAAAAGTCAAATGGTTTAATGCAACAAAAGGATACGGTTTCATTGAAAGAGATGACAAAGAAAAAGATGTTTTTGTACATTCTTCAGCAGCACAGGCTGCAAACCTACAGCTAAATGAAGGTGATGCATTAACATTTGAAGTAGAGAATGGTGACAAAGGCCCTTCTGCAGTTAATCTGCAAAAAGCTTAATCATATATTGGTAATTCAAATATATTTGGGGTGGGGATTAAAAGTTATAAAGTTCAATTTCTGTCCCAAATAATTTAAATTAATTTCTAAAGTAACTTAGATCAGTAAAGTCTAACTTACTAAATAATTTCTAAAACTCTTTCTGCTGAAGATATTCCACAATTCTTAGTTTCTTCTTCTTCTTGAATATTTTGCACTTCTAGGTTGTTTATAATTATTGCATAGCGGCTTGACCTAATACCCATTCCTTTAGAATTTCTATCTACTTCAGTACCAATCAGCTTTGTGAATAACAAATAAGGATCAGCTAACATGGTTATATTTTCCCCTATATTGTTTGCATCCCCCCAAGCATTCATTACATATGGATCATTAACAGCTAAACAAAATATTTTATCAATACCTTTGTCTAAGATTTGTTTCGCATTTTTAACATAACCCGGTAAATGGAACTTAGAACATGTAGCAGTAAATGCACCAGGTAATCCAAATAATATAATTTTATTTGTCCCTAAAACTTCAGATATATTTTGCTCCTTAGGCTCACCGTCAACTAAATGGAAGATCTTTGAGTCTGGTATTTTATCTTTAACTTTTAGTTTCATAATTTACTTTTAACAAAATTCTTTACTTCCTCTGTATCATTTTTCAATAATTGAAAGTTTTCTTCTTTGTCAAAAACATATTGAAGCTCTTTAGGTAAATCCTCATGCTTGTTTATTGCTTTATCAGTAGCAGCTGGAAATTTACAAGGGTGAGCAGTTGATAAAACTACGCAATCATTAAATGATAATTTATGAACGGCTCCTACTCCAACCGCAGTATGTGGATCTAAAATGATAGTATTTTTCTCAAAATTTTCTTTGATAATTTCCAAAGTTTCATCTTCATTACAACTTTCAGAGATAAAATCTTTTTGTATGATTTTCAAGTTTGATTTATCAATCTGGTATTCATTTTGTTTAATTCTTTTCATTATATCTGCTGTGATATCAGAGTTAGAATTGTTTACGTAATAAATTAGTCTTTCGAAGTTGCTAGCTAGTTGAATATCCATGCTTGGAGAAAGTGTTTCTTTAACTTTTTTTGAAACATAATCACCATTGGAAATTGCTCTATGTAAAATATCATTTTCATTTGTTGCTACAATAAGTTTATCTATTGGTAATCCCATTTCTTTAGCAAGGTAGCCTGCAAAAACATCTCCAAAGTTTCCTGTAGGAACTGAAAATGAAACAGGTTTATCTCCATCAAGTTTAAAATATGTATAAAAATAGTATACAGTTTGAGCAATTATTCTAGCCCAATTTATAGAATTTACACCTGACATATTTATAGATTTTGAAAAATCAAGATCTGAGAACATTTGTTTTACGATACTTTGGCAATCATCGAAATTTCCATCGATTGCAATATTGAAAACATTTTTATCTTCAACTGTTGTCATTAATTTTCTTTGTACAGGTGAAATTCTATTATTAGGATGTAAAACGAAAATATTTAAGTTTGATTTTCCTCTAATTGCGTCTATAGCGGCAGCACCTGTATCACCAGAAGTTGCTACAACAATATTAATTTTTTTATTATTCTTACTTAAATAATACTCATATAAATTTCCAATGAACTGCATTGCAATATCTTTAAATGCTAAAGTCGGACCATGAAATAACTCTAACAACTTCAAATCACCAATATTTGAAATTTTAACAACATCTTTTTCTCTAAAAGTTGAATAAGATTTTTTAATTAATGATGAGAGATCTTTTTTAGAAATAAAATCTGAAGAAAATAAGTTAATTATTTCAGTAGATAAATCATTATAATTTAGGTTTTTAAGATCAGATAGCTCTTTTAGACTAAATTTTTTTAAAGATGTAGGCACATAAAGCCCACCGTCATCGGCTAAACCTTTGATGAAAACTTCTTCAAAACTATATTCTTTTGAATTATCTCTTGTACTTACATATCTCATGAATTTTTTTTACCATTTTCCTATAAAATAAATAGGATTATTTATTTTATAATCTGGTCTAACAAAAATAGGACAAATAGCAAAAATAAGTAAAAAATTGAGTAAGAGAATACTTTTTGAGCCTTTTTTATTTCAAATTTATTTTTTTTAAATTTAAGAAGATCATAACAAACATAATTATAATAAAATGTAAGTAATAAGGAGATAATTAGGAATGTTTCACCTACAAAACCTATATAATAAGGTAAGATAACTATTGGTAACATTATTAAAGAATAAATAAATATATTTTTCTTTGTCTCTTCAATCCCATTGGTGATAGGTAACATCGGAATTTTAGCTTTCTGGTAATCATCTGCTTTATAAAGGCTTAATGCCCAAAAATGAGATGGGGTCCAAAAGAATATAATTAAGAAAAATGTTATTGGCTCAAATGTTAGTGAGTTAGTTGCAATTGTCCAACCTATTACTGGAGGTAATGCGCCTGAAGCTCCCCCTATAACAATATTTTGTGAAGTCTTTCTTTTTAACCAAATCGTATAGACAAAGACATAAAATGCGATCGTTATAGATAATAGTATCGCAGATGTTAAATTTGAAAAATAATAGAGTCCAACTATGGATACAATTGATAATACTGTTCCAAATAATAAGGCATGCTCCCTATTCACCTTTCCAGTTGGAATTGGTCTAAGACAAGTCCTGGTCATTAATTTATCAAGATCAGCCTCGTACCACATGTTTAAAGCACCTGCAGCACCTGCTCCCATAGTTACAAAGAAAATTGCAATTATTGAGTTTAGAAAAGAAACTGAAACTGGCGCTGTAAGCAATCCAACTGCACAAGTGAAGATAACCAAAGACATTACTCTTGGCTTCATTAATAATAATAAATATTTTGAATAAGATAAAAAGCTAACTGAAACTGATTTTTTTTTAATTGTATTTGCAGTCACTATTACTCAACATTTAGTGAAACAAATATTACAAGTAATATAACGCCTGCTATTAAAATATGATTTCCAAGATCGAATATACCTACTTTACTATTTTTTTTGTCAATCAATCTTCTTCGTAAAGGTATTTGATCATAGGGGTTGATAGTGACTTTTTCACCTTGTTCTTTTTGATTTTCAACTTTTACTGAGTAACCAAACCAAACTATATAAATAAATAAGAAAAATAGAATTAGAAAAAAGGCTAAATATCCATAAGCATCCATATTAAGCTCCCCCTACTACAAAATAGAAGAATCTTGAAAAGAGCGTGTATTGAAATTCTGCGTTCATCAAAAATATAAAACAGGCAATTGCTGTCATTGGCCATAGCAACACATTAACTAATGCGTATCTTTCCCAAAACAAGTGCATGAAGAAAGCCATAATCAGTCCTGCTTTTAAAAACATAAAGAATAATATTAGTGACCATCTTAACATTCCTTGAAATTGGTACCAGTCAACCATGTATGAAAAAAAACTTAATACAAACAATAGCCCCCAAATCCAAAGATAAATACCTATCTTTTGGGTACTTGTTTGCTCTTCCTGTTTATTAGTTTCTTCCATTTTATTAGTCTCTTCCATATTTTATTTTACCACAAGTAGAAAAATGCAAAAATAAAAACCCAAACTAGATCTACGAAGTGCCAATAAAGACCTAATATTTCAATTTCAACATAATCCCCTTTCATTTTAGTAAACCAGCCTCTCTTTTTGCTTTCATAATGACCAGCAAAAACTTTATAGGTATAAATGAATAAGAAAATCACACCTATTGAGACATGAAAACCATGGAATCCTGTTATCATAAAAAAGAAGGAGCCAAACTGAGCTGCTCCAAAAGGATTTCCCCAAGGTCTCACACCCTCATGTATTAGTTTTGACCATTCAAATACTTGCATTCCCACAAAAGTAAGTCCGCCTATAGCAGTAGCAAAAATTAACCAGCCACACATTTTACGATTTTTTTCGTAACCATACTTAACTGCTAAGGCCATCGTTCCACTGCTGGTAATTAAGACAAATGTCATTATAGCAATAAGTAGAAGAGGAACAGGCACACCACCTACATGTAAAGAAAAAACCTCACTAGTATTTGGCCAATCAACAATAGTGGACCCTCTACCTTTCATATAAGAAATTAAAAAACAGCTGAAAACAAAAGTATCACTTAATAAAAAAATCCACATCATAGCCTTGCCCCAATGTACACCTTTAAACATTGTTTGGTCTGAACCAGTATCAGACGCCATTCCCTTAAACCCTGGTTTAAGTTCGAAGCCGTCTATTTTTTGTTCAGACATTATTTTCTCTTAAGTTTTCTCTACTTCAGTGTGTGCTACTTCACTTGGAGCTGTTGTTTGTGGAATAAAGTCTTCCTTTGCTCCCGGAACACTAAAGTCATATGGCCATCTGTGGACAACAGGCAACCTATCACCAAAGTTTCCATGCTCAGGTGGAACAGTTGATGTATACCATTCTAGTGAATTTGCTTTCCAAGGATTTTGCTCAGCTTTTTTTCCAGTTTTTAATGTTTTGATTATATTGAAAACTAAAATGAATTGAGCTGCACCAACTATAAATGCTGCAATACTAATAAATTCGTTCATACCAACAGCTGAAGTCATGTATGGACTATCATACATTTCAAAATATCTTCTTGGTACCCCTATAAAACCTAAATAATGCATTGGGAAATATATCGAATAAGCTCCTAAAAAAGTAATCCAGAAGTGCCATTTACCTAATGTTTCATTTAGCATTTTACCTGCCACTAATGGGAACCAATGATAAACTGCACCCATAATCACCATTAATGGTGCGATACCCATAACCATGTGGAAGTGAGCTATTACAAAATATGTATCTGATAATGGAACATCGACTGAAACGTTTCCTAAAAATATTCCGGTAATTCCACCATTCACAAATGTTACAATAAATCCTAGACACCATAACATTACTGTATTAATTCTAATGTTTCCTCTCCATAAAGTAAGTATCCAATTGTAAACTTTCATGGCGGTCGGAACAGCAATAATTAATGTAGTTGTTGCAAAGAAAAATCCAAACCAAGGGTTCATTCCACTAACATACATATGGTGAGCCCAAACAAAGAAACTTAATCCTCCAATACCTACGATAGCCCAAACCATCATTCTGTAACCAAATATATTTTTTCTAGCATGAACAGATATTAAGTCAGAAACTATTCCAAATGCAGGTAACGCAACTATATATACCTCAGGGTGTCCAAAGAACCAAAATAAGTGTTGAAAAAGAATGGGACTTCCACCACCGTATTCAAGAACTTCACCAGCTTTTAATATCGTTGGCATAAAGAAACTTGTCTGCAATACTTTATCTAGAGTCATCATTATTGCACTAACTAATAGTGCTGGGAATGCTAACATCGCAAGTACAGTTGCAGTAAAAATACCCCAAACAGTTAAAGGCATTCTCATTAAAGTCATTCCTCTAGTTCTAGCTTGAAGAATAGTAATCATGTAGTTTAGTCCACCCATAGTGAAACCGATTACAAATAAAGATAAAGATATAAGCATTAAAAGTATTCCTGTACCTGATCCCGGAGTTCCTTCTAAAATTGTTTGAGGTGGATATAAAGTCCATCCTGCTCCCGTTGGTCCGCCAGGAACAAAGAAACTTGCCATTAAAACCATCACAGCTACAAAAAACATCCAGAAGCTAAGCATATTTACATATGGGAAAACCATATCTCTTGCTCCTACCATGAGTGGAATTAGATAATTTCCGAACCCTCCAAGAAACAGAGCTGTTAAAAAATAAACTACCATTATCATTCCGTGCATAGTTACAAATTGATAATAATGTTCTGCTGTCATGAAGCCTGCTAGCTCAGGAAAACCAAGCTGAAGTCTCATTAACCATGATAGGATCAATCCTATAATTCCTGTGAACGCTGCAGTTAAAAAGTATTGAACACCAATAACCTTTGCATCCTGACAAAAAACCCACTTTTCAATAAAACTATGTGCATGATATAAATCTTGTTCAGGTATTTCGGCTGGTCTTACGTAATCTATGTCAGGATTAATTGATCCAGCTGAACCATCTAAAACTTCTGATGATTGTGCTTGATATGATTTATTATTATCGTATTCGTCTGACATATTTTTATCCTTTATATATATTTTTTTTTAAATTAATAAATTGTTATTTTTTGGCTAATTTGTTCCCATCTACGTTTAATTTTTCATATCTAGCTGATAATTGCTCAAAAGTTTCTTGCTCGCCTAACCATACTTCATAGTCAGCTTTATCCTGAACCTCAACACCGCCTCTCATTGCGTAATGTCCAACTCCACAATATTCAGCACACAAAACCTCATATTCTCCAACTTTGTTTGGTTCAAACCAATAAAAAGTAACTGTTCCAGGAACGGCATCCATTTTTGATCTAAATTGAGGTACATACCAATTATGAAGAACATCAACTGATCTTAACAGTATCTTTACAGGTCTATTATTTTCTAAATTTATTACATCGCTCTCAATCATAACGTCATCTTTTCCAAAAGGATCGTCTGGATTAATACCAAAAGGATTGTTATCAGCGATATTTCTAACTTGTGTAGTTCCCAATTTTCCATCTGCACCAGGAAGCCTATACTGCCATCCCCACTGCCAAGCCATCACATCCACTTCAAGTGCATTTTTTGGAACATTTACATATTGGTTCCAAATGATAAGGCCAGGAGCAAGTAAAGCACAAACTCCAAAAGTTGTTGCCCATGTTAAAATTTTTTCTAATTTTTTATCTTCAGGCTTGTATTCTGCTCTTCTATCTTCTTTATGCTCGTATCTCAAAACACAATAAACCATAAACAAACAAACGGCGACAAAAACTCCTCCACCTACCCAAAAAGTAAGGGTGATTGTGCTGTCCATTCCACCCCAGTTGGAAGCTATGTCAGTCCAATACCAAGGTGTGAAAATATGAAATAAGACAGATCCAATGATTACTAATAAAAATATTATTCCTACATGCATAGTGCTTATATAGAAGAATAATCCTATAATTACCTATGACAAAATGTCATAAAACATATTAATTATACTAATATAATCAATATCTTTATGCTTGGTAAATTAGGTATTTTAATCACAATTCTTGCTTTAGTTTTAGCTTTCTATTTTGTAATTTCTTTGGGAGCAGGAAGATTTTCAAAAGGAGAGGCAAAACCAGAAACCAAAAGGTATCTGAGATCAGTTAACATTCTTTTAATAATAATTGCTGTATTTGGGTCTGTGTTAGTTTTGTTTATGTAACTAAGTAATCAAAGATTTACAGAACTCTATAACAGTATCGTTGTAAGCAAACATTATTGTAAAAAAGACAAGCCAAACTATAAACAGAAAAAACCAATATAAAGAGAGGGCATTAATACTTTTTTCCTCTTTATTATAATCCTTCTCATCTAATTTAAAAATTTTTGAACTAACTTTTCCCCAAAAATAAAGTCCTCCTAAAAGATGAATGCCGTGTAATGCAGTAAAAAAATAATAAGAGGAGAAATAAGTATTGGTAGAAACAAAATTTCCACTTTTCATAAGTTGATACCATAAAGCTAACTGAAGAAATAAAAATATATAACTTAAACCACCAACATAAATTAAATTTCTTTTTATTGTAGTTTTAATTCCATTTTTTAAATCTTTACTTATTTTATTAAAAAATATTGTTACTAGTATTAAGACAAATGTATTTATCCAAAGTAAATTTGTCTTAAGTATAAAAGTTGTATCTTGCTCTGGTGGCAGTGAGTATAGATAGCCTGTAAAAATCAAACTAAATAAAGTAGTACTTACTCCAAAAATTATAATAACTGCTGACATTTGATTTGAAATTTCAAATGTCTTTCCTGCATGAGTACTATCAATTGCTGCTTGACTAGCTTCCCAAGGCTTTTCAGTTAATGTGCTAAATATTTTCTTTAATAGAGACATAATATTTATATAGTTCGAATATAATATTTTACAATAATGAAAATAAAAACCTCAATTGCAGTATTAACTGGATGTTTGACAATATTCTTATTTTTAATGCTTCCTGTATTTCTTTCTATGAAAGAACAAAAAGACCAATCAGTCGCAGCTTTCAAGGGATCAGACTTTGAGCTCAAAGATATGAATAATAATTCAATTACTCAAGAATCTTTTGACGGACCCTTAACTGCAATTTTTTTTGGTTTCACAAATTGTCCTGACGTTTGCCCCATGACTTTAAATAAAATGGATATCGCTTTGAGTAGAATTAAAAAAAATAAAAAAAAAGATTTTAAAGTTTTTTTTATTAGTGTTGATCCTAAAAGAGATACTCCAGAAGTTGTAAAAGATTATCTGAGAAATTTTGACAACGAGTTTGTTGGAATTACAGGAGATCCAGGAGATATTTTTTTATTGTCACAATCATGGGGAATAATAAGTCAAAAAATCTTTTTTGAAAATGGAGATTATAATATTGATCACAGCTCACCCGTTATACTTCTTAAAGATGGAAAATATATCGCTAAAATTTCTCATAGAGACGATATTAAGCAATCAATTAAGTTAATTAACAAATATTTATAAATTCAAAATATAACTTAGTATTGATATTGAAGATAACACTGCTGTCTCTGATCTTAGAATATTTTCATTGATCTTAAATGGTTTTACACCTTTAAAATTTAAGATGTTATTTCTTTCTTGTTCTGAAAAATCTCCCTCAGGTCCAATTATAATGCACAAGGGTTTGTTTCTCACTTTATTAATTTCAATTTTTTTATTTTTAGTATTTAAATCTGTAAAAATTAAATCAATTTTATCTTCATTTTTTTTTAGGAAACTGTTTAAGTTTTGAGGTTTTTCTAAAAAAGGTAGGTTAATTCTATTTGATTGCTCAGTTGCCTCAATTATTATTTTTTCTAATCTCTCAGAATTAATTTTTCTAACAATAGTACGATCAAAAATAATTGGAATAAATTTAGTAACTCCCAATTCTGTAGCCTTCTGTATCATGAAATTTGAATAATTTGATTTAATTGGAGAAAATGCCAACCAAATATCAACTGGATTTTCTTTATTTCTCAATTTTTCTTGAATATTAAATTCAACTATTCCACTTTTGATATTATTAATTTTAGCTAACCACTCGCCATTTTTATTGAATAGTGAAAAATTTTCACCAATTTTAACTCTCATTACTTTTGTTAAATAGTGTGATTGTGGTTTTTCAAGCCAAGAATTTAAATTAAGAGATAAACTTTCAGGAAAAAATATTCTAATATTACTCATATTAAGAAAGTAATTTATGAAAAATATTAAAGCAATAATTTTCGATGCCTATGGAACTTTATTTGATGTAAATTCTGCAGCAGAAAAATGTAAAGATAAAATTGGTAGCAAATGGGAAAGTTTTTCAAATTATTGGAGAACAACTCAGCTAGAATATACTTGGCTTAGAAGTCTAATGAAAAGACATAAAGATTTTTGGAAAATTACTGAGGATAGTCTTGATAAATCAATAAAAGTTTTTGATATTAATCCAGATATGAAAAGTGAATTATTAGATCTTTATAAAATTCTATCTCCCTATCCAGAAGTAAAAGAAACTCTAAAATTATTAAAAGAAAAAAATTACAAACTATCAATACTTTCAAATGGTACTCCTTCACTGCTTAAAAGGTTGGTTTCTAGAAATAATATTGAAGTTTTTGATGATATTTTTTCAGTAGAAGAAGTGGGTATTTTTAAACCAGATTCGAATGTATATGATATTCCAGTTAAAAAATATGAGATTGAAAAAAATGAAGTCGCTTTTCTAAGTGCAAATACATGGGATGTTTCTGGAGGCGGTAATTATGGTTTTAATGCCATTTGGGTGAATAGAAATAATACTATTTTTGATAATCTAGATTACTCTCCAGTAAATCAGATAAATAATCTTAAACACTTGCTTGATATTGTTTAAACAAGTTATTATTTTAAGATTATGACAAACATTTTAGATCTTCTTGCAAGAATTTTAATTTCTGCGTTATTTCTTCTAAATGGTATTTTTAAATTTAGTAATTATGATGGAACTGTTGAGTGGATGGAAGGTTTTGGAGTACCAGGAATTTTGCTTATACCAACAATAATATTGGAGATAGTTGGACCTATCTTAATTATTATAGGCTATAAAGCAAAAATTGCAGCTGGTTTCTTAAGTCTATTTTGTATCGCTACAGCAGTTATTTTTCACAATGATTTTTCGGACCAGATGCAATTAGGATCTTTTTTGAAAAATATAGCATTAGCAGGTGGATTTCTGTTTATATTTATAAATGGAACTAAAGAAATTAGTTTAGATAAAAAAATTTAAAAAATATGTCAGATATAGAGGTGAAAAAAATTATCAAACCAATGCTAGCATCCGATGGTGCTGGTGTAAAATTAAAGAGAAGTATTGGGGTTGAACCAAATTATTTTGATCCATTCTTAATGCTAGATGAATTTGGCTCTGACAGCAAAGATGATTACATTGGTGGATTTCCTGCTCACCCACATAGAGGAATAGAAACTGTTACCTATATGCTTCAGGGAGAGTTTGAACATGAGGATAGTACAGGAGCAAAGGGAAGAATGAAATCTGGGGATGTTCAATGGATGAAAACAGGTAGTGGTATTATCCATTCTGAAATGCCAGCTATGTCAGAAGGGACTCTTCATGGTTTTCAATTGTGGATTAATATGCCTGCTAATCTAAAAATGAGTAAGCCTAATTATATTTATATTGATGCGGAGCAAATGCAAACACATAAAGATGAGGAAAAAATTGTAAAAGTTATAGCTGGTAAGTTTGAACAAGCTGAAGGACCTGTAAAAAAACATAATGTTGAACCTGTTTATTTAGATATAGAATTAAAAAAGAATAAAGAGTTTAATTTTGAATTACCATCAACACATAATTCTTTCATATATCTTATTAAAGGAGAAATAAAAATTGGCAAACATCATCATCAAAAAGTCGAAAATTCCAAACTAATCCTATTAGAAAAGGGATCTAAGCTTAAGGTTTTTGGTTCAACTGACTCAAAATTTCTTCTTATTGCTGGAAAACCAATAGGTGAACAAATTGCAAGAGGAGGTCCGTTTGTTATGAATACTAAACAAGAAATCTTGCAAGCAGTCGAGGATTATCATAAAGGTACATTTGTAAAATAAAATTACATTTGTAAAAATGAAATCTATAAAAGTAACAAATACAGGTGGCCCAGAAGTTCTTAAACTAGAAGATATAACTTTAGAAAAACCTGGAGCAGATGAAATTCAAATTGAACATGTATCAATTGGTTTGAATTATATTGATACATATCATAGATCAGGTTTATATCCTCTTCAGTTACCAACTGGAATTGGAATGGAAGCGGCAGGTATAGTTAAAGAAGTTGGTTCAAATGTTTCTAATTTTTCAGTTGGAGACAAAGTTGCATATGCTGCAGCTCCTTTAGGTGCTTACTCAACTCACAGAAATTATACATCAAAAAATATAGTAAAAGTTCCTGACGATATTGATTTAGAGCAAATTTCTAGTGCAATGACAAAAGGAATGACAACGTTTTATTTATTACACAAAACATATGTTCCAAAAGAAGGTGAAACTGTCTTATTTCATGCAGCAGCTGGTGGAGTGGGACAATTCTTTTGTCAGTGGGCAAAAAGTTTAGGACTAAAAGTTATTGGAACAGTTGGCAGCGATGAAAAAGTTGAGGTAGCAAAGAAATATGGTTGTGATGATGTTATAAACTATTCCAAGGAGGACTTTGCAAAAAAAGCCTTGGAACTTACGAATGGTAAAGGTGTATCTGTTGTTTACGACGGTGTAGGTAAAACAACATATGATAAATCCATTGAATGTTTAAAATTAAGAGGGACAATGGTTTCATTTGGTAATGCATCTGGCCCACTTGATCCAATTATTGTTTCAAAATCTTTGCAACCTAAAGGTATTTATTTTGTTAGACCTGCAATGAATCAATATTTCACAAATAGTGAAGAAATTAAAGAAGCAGCTGACATGTTGTTTAAACAAATTTCATCAGGAAACGTAAAAATAGAAATTTATAAAAAATATAAATTGGAAGATGCAGTTCAGGCACATAAAGATTTAGAAGGAAGAAAAATTACAGGTCCAGCAGTAATTATTCCTTAAACTGAACATCCATATCAGAAAGATGAAGTTTTAATGCCTTGGTAGAAATTTGTATTTCTCTAATAAAAAATATAATTGAAATCATCATAGATAAACAGCACGTTCCAAAAATTACTCTAGCTACAATTAAACTTTCTAAATAAAGAGCAAATACAGTTAGCATATTAAATAGAAAGCCAAATGCTGCTGACATGATAGCAAACTTTAATACTCCAATTCTGCTGTTTAGGTTTATAAGTTGATCTTTCCACTCTGGGGGAGTGTGTTTTTCAAAAACATATTCATCATGAATTTTTCTAATTAATCCACTCAGGGTATGAAAACGGTTACTGTATACACTCATTATAAGGGGTATTGCTGGAAACATTAGTGCAGTTACAGTGTAATCTATATTCATTCGAATCAATTTGATTATGAGACTCTGCTTTGCTATTTACAAGTAAATTGTTATGCAAAACATCAAATTGTTCATTGAACTTACAAGATTAAATAGACCGATAGGCTACATGCTTTTATTTTGGCCTTGTCTATGGGGTCTGACCATTGCATATGATTTTAATTCTGAATTAGAAAAATTTTATTTTTATTCTCTGCTATTTTTACTTGGATCAATGCTAATGAGATCTGCTGGTTGCATTGTAAATGACATAGTTGATAAAAATTTTGACTCAAAAGTAGAGAGAACAAAAAATAGACCAATTGCATCGGGAAAAGTTTCTATAAAGCTTGCAATAATTTACTCTTTTATTTTATGTGGATTAGCATTTTTAGTATTGATTAATTTTAATAAATTCACAATTTTGATGGCACTATTATCTATGCCATTGGCATTTACTTATCCTTTGATGAAGAGATTTACATATTGGCCACAGCTATTTTTAGGAATTACATTTAACTATGGCCTTGTTCTTGCGTGGATATCAATAAATAACAGCATAAATTTAATACCAATTATTTTTTATTTTGGAGCCATATTTTGGACACTGGGTTACGACACTATTTATGGATATCAAGATATTAAAGATGATGAGATTATAGGAGTTAAGTCTACCTCGATAAAATTTAAAAATAACCCAAAAAAATTTATTTCTTTATGTTACATATTTTTTTTTCTTTCATTAATTTTAGTTGGTATTTTAATGAACTTTAAAATGTCATATTTTATATCTCTAATAATTACTTTTTTTCATTTAGGCCTCTATCAAATAAAAAATCTTGAAGTATCAAAACCTAATATGTGTCTTATAAAATTTAAAAGTAATAATTTATTAGGTCTTATTGTATTTATTAATATTTTAATTGGAAAAATAATTTAAATGTCTAACCTTAAAATATTAAAAAGACTTTATAAAGATTATACAAAAAAATTTTTAAACAAAATTTTTCTTGCAGTTTTTTTTTCTATATTAGTTGCTGGTAGCACATCTGCAACTGCATGGTTGTTAGATCCTGCAATTGATAAAATTTTTATCAATAAAGATCAGAGCCTTCTATTAATAATCCCATCATTAATAGTTCTAGCATTTGCAACTAAAGGAATTTCTCTCTATTTAGCAAAAGTTACGATGATTAAAGTTGCAGAAGAAGTAAAAAAAGAAATACAGGTAAACATGCTGACGTCGTTTATAAAGGCTGACACTGAAAATATAGAAAACAAACATACTGGAAAATATATTTCAAATCTTAATTTTGATGTTAATCAAATTACAGGCATGCTTAGCACATCATTTTTAACACTATTCAAAGATGGGTTAACTTTAATTGGACTTCTTTCAGTAATGTTTGTCCAAAATTGGAGATTATCCTTAATTGCCATGATTATGATACCATTTGCATCTTTTACCGCAAAAAAATTAGGTAAAAGAATGGGTAAAGTAGTAACAGAGGCTCAGGTAAAATCTGGGAACTTAAATAAATACTTAATTGATATTTTTAAAAATCACAAAATTATCAAAATTTTTCAAAGAGAAAAGTACGAAAATGAAAGATCGGAAAAATTTGTTAATGATTTAAAAGAAAAATCAATAAAAATATCATCTGTCTTTATTAGAGCCACACCTGTTATGGAAATTTTAACAGGAATTATGATCGCAATATTAATTTTTTACTCTGGTAAATTAATTATGAATGACCAATTAAGCTTGAATAATTTTTTTTCTTTTTTAGCTGCGATGATGTTAGCTTATCAGCCAGTAAAATCCTTAGCTACTATAAATGTTGGAGTTAATCAGGGATTATCTGCTAGTAAAAGAATTCTTCCTATAATTGATACGGCAAATTTAATTGCAATTAACGAAGATAAAATAAATTTAAATCTGGAAAATGGAACAATTGACTGCAAAAATATTAATTTTAACTATTCCACAAATTTAGAAAATAAAGTTTTAAAAAATATAAATATTAAAATAAATGGAGGTAAAATGACTGCTCTGGTTGGACAAAGTGGTTCTGGTAAGTCAACATTACTAAGTTTAATTCCAAGAATTTATGATCCAAAAACTGGAATATTAGAAATAGATGGGCAAAATATTAAAGAGGTTAATTTATTTTCTTTGAGGAAAGAAATATCAATTGTTGATCAAAATGTAACTTTATTCGATGATACGATTTTTAATAACATAAAATATGCAAAACCAGACGCAAACGATGATGAGATATATGAAGCAGCGAAACTTTCAATGTGTTCTGAATTTATAGATAAACTTGAAAATAAATATCAGACGTTAATTGGAGAAAATGGAGTCCGATTATCAGGTGGAGAAAAACAAAGACTTTCAATAGCAAGAGCATTCTTAAAAAATAGTAAAATTATTCTTTTAGATGAAGCCACTTCATCTTTAGACTCTGAAACTGAAGAAAAAATACAAAAAGCATTAGATAAATTGACTTTAAATAAGACAACTGTAGTAATAGCACATAGACTTTCAACTATTTTAAATTCTGATAAAATTTACGTCATGGATAAGGGTATGGTGATGGACTCAGGTAATCATGAAGAGCTCTTAACAAAATCTGATACTTATAAAAACTATTATAATAAACAAATAAACAAAAGTTGATGTTTGTTATTTATAATTTTTTTTTATTTCTTTTGATATTAATTTCACCACTAATTATATTGATTAGAATATTTTTAGGAAAAGAGGATCAAAATAGGTTTAAGGAAAAGTATGGATTTCTTGCAAAAAATAACAATAAGCCCAGTGAAACAATTTGGATACATGGTGCAAGTGTAGGAGAAATATTAAGCATAATTCCAATTATTAAGAGATTTGAAGAGGATAAAAAAATTAGAAAAATTTTAATTACTTCATCAACTACCAGTTCCTCACATATTTTATCTAAGTTTAAATTTAAAAAAGCTATTCATCAGTTTTATCCTTTTGATTTAAATTTTTTAACCAAACATTTCATTAATCATTGGAAACCAAAATTAGCGATATTTGTAGACTCTGAAATTTGGCCAAATATGTTTAATAATTTGCATAAAAAAAATATTCCACTTATCCTTCTTAATGCAAGGATTACAAAAAAATCTTTTAATAGATGGAAATTCTTCCCTAATTTTTCAAAAAAAATTTTTGAAAAAATAACTCTCGCCCTACCACAAAATGTAGAATCTAAAAAATATTTAAAATTATTAGGGACAAAAAATATTAAATTTATAGGTAATTTAAAATTTTTTGGAGGAGCACAAAATGATAACGTAAAAAACATAATTCTTAAAAAAAAATTTTCAAAGAGAATTATTTTTTGTGCAGCAAGTACTCATCGAACAGAGGAACTATTTATTGCAAAAGTACATAAAGAACTTAAGTCAGAAATTAAAAACTTGATAACAATAATAATCCCAAGGCATATAAATAGAAAAGAAGAAATACAGGATGAATTAGAAAATATTGGTTTAAATACTCAATTACATACTTCGACGAAAAAATTAAGCAAAGATACGGATATATACATAGTAGATACATACGGCGAGTCCGCAAAATTCTATTCACTATCTAAATTAACATTTTTAGGTGGATCACTTATACCGCATGGAGGTCAGAACCCTATAGAGTCAGCAAAAGAAGGTAACTATATCTTATATGGTCCACATATAGAGAACTTTAAAGAAGTTTATGAAATGTTGGAAAAATTAAAAATTACAACAAGGATAAACTCGATAAAAGATATGAAATCTATTGTTCGACAAAAAATTAATTTTTTACAAAGAAATACAGTGGATAAAAAGTTAAAATATTTGGGGGATAAAATACTAATTAAAAATTTAAATGAAATTAAAAAATTTATCTAAATGAAAATAATAAAACCTTTATATTTAAATAATAAAAATTTAATTTCTTATTTATTAACTCCTTTTACAATTCTTACTATTTTAATAAATTTTAGTAAAAATTTTTTAGTTAAAAAAAAATATAAAATCAAAACTATATGTGTTGGAAATATTTATATTGGTGGAACTGGAAAAACATCTCTATGCATTCAAATAAATAAAATTTTAAAAAATAAATTTAAAACGGTATTCATTAAAAAAAGATATTTAGATCAATTTGATGAGAGAGAATTGCTACGGACTCATGGAAAGTTAATCAGTGACGAAAATAGAGGTACAAGTTTAGATAAAGCAGAAACAAAAAAATTCAATTTAGCTATTTTAGATGATGGTTTACAAGACAAAAAAATAGATTATGACATATCAATTGCTTGCTTTAACTCAACTTATGGTATCGGCAATGGATATTTGCTCCCTGCAGGGCCTTTAAGAGAAAAATTAGAAATATTAAAAAAATATAGTGCAATTTTTTTAATTGGTGAAAAAAAAAATACAAAACTTTCCTCGATCTTAAATAAATTAAACAATAATATATTTTATTCAAATTATTTTCCAATAAATCTGAAGAATCTTAACAGAAAAAAAAGTTACTTGTATTTTTGTGGAATAGGAAATCCAGAGGAGTTTGAAAACACACTTAATAAGTATAAATTTAAAATATCAAAAAAATTTATATTTCCTGATCATCATAATTATACCGATGAAGATTTAGAGAAAATAAAAAAAATTGCTTTAAAAAATAAATTAGAAATCATTACTACAGAAAAAGACTATAAAAGACTAACTAATAATAATAAAAAAAATATTAAATACTTAAAAGTAGAGTTAAAAATAGAAAATTTAAAAAAGTTTTATAATTTTTTAAAAAAAAAAATATGAAAAAAATAATATATTTTATCGAATTTTTAATAGTAGAATTTTTATTTATTATTTGCAAAGTTGTGGGATATAAGTCAGCATCTGATATTGGTTTTTTTATTGGGAAAAATTTTGGAAATTTTTTTAGAAAAAAAAAATCCATAATTGATAATTTGCATAAGTCAAAAATTGCAATAAATATTTCTGATAATAAATTTGTTAATAATATTCTAGGAAACTATGGACGGATTCTGGCAGAATACCCTTTTTTGAAAGATTTTAGAAATAACAAGTTAGAACAGTTCATTAAAATAGATGGTATCGAAAATTTAGATGAAATTAAAAAAAATAAAAAGCCAGTTGTTTTTATTTCAGGACATTTTAACAATTTTGAACTCATGGCCATGCAGATTGAGAAGTACGGAGTAAATTTAGCAGCAATTTATAGACCGCTGAATAATATTTTTTTAAATAAAACAATGGAACAGATTCGAACTAAATATATTTGCAAAAATCAAATTAGAAAAGGAAGATCGGGTACTAGACAAATTTTAGAAAATTTAAAAAAAGGCAACTCAATTGCCTTGATGATTGACCAAAGAGTTACAGAAGGTATAAAAATTGATTTTTTTGGAAACTTAGCTTCTACTACCACAATACCAGCTCAAATTATCAAAAAATATGAATGCGATTTAGTTCCAATTTATATTGAAAGATTAGATAAATATAACTTTAAGATGTATGTGTCTCAGCCAATTGTTATCAATAAAAAAAAGTCTCAAGAAGAAATTTCCGAACATTTAAATAAGATCTTAGAGAAAATGATACTAAAAAACCCGGATCAATGGATTTGGACACACAATAGATGGAAAGAATAATAATTATTTCGTATTTTTTTCTTTTTTAATTGAAGCTTCAACATAAGAAAAGTAAGCCTCTTGTTCATCAACATTCCAATAATTTAAATTCTGTAGTGGAATTTTCTTTCCTGAAACTGCACAAATAACATGATCACCTTCTTCTATGATATCAAAATTATTTGGTTGATATTTTAATTTTGCTAACTTGTTCATGATTTATAGGATATATATTTGAATATATGAAAATTGCAATTCTTGGAAACGGTGGCAGAGAACATGCAATAGCAACTAAAATCTCAAAATCTCCTAAGCTTCAAAAATTATACTGTATACCAGGTAATGCTGGTACTGACTTAATTGCTGAGAATGTCGAACTGGATTTTCATAATTATGAAAGTTTATTGCAATTTATTAAAGAAAAAAAAATTGATTTGGTAATTGTGGGACCTGAAAAACCTCTTGTTGATGGTATTGTTGATTTTCTTTCAAAAAAAAATGTAAAAGTTTTTGGTCCAAATAAAAAAGTTTCACAATTAGAAGGATCAAAAATATTTACAAAAAAAATATGTGAAAAGTACAATATTCCTACTGCACAATTTGGAGTATTTAAAACTAATACTGAAGCTAATAAATATTTGGAAAATGCAAATATGCCTATAGTAGTTAAAGCAGATGGGTTAGCTTCGGGAAAAGGTGTTTACATTTGTGAGGATCTAGAAAGTTCAAAAAAAGCGGTGGAAGAAATATTTAATGGAAAATTTGGTTTAGCCAATCAAGTTCTTATTGAAGAATTTTTGCAGGGAGATGAAATGAGTTATTTCGTACTGTCAGATGGAAAAATATTTAAAAGGTTTAATACTGCCCAAGACCATAAGAGAGTTGGCGAGGGAGATAGAGGAAAAAATACTGGAGGAATGGGAGCATATTCACCCTCAGGACTTATAAACGCAGAACTAGACAAAAAAATAATTACAGAAATTGTTAATCCTACTTTTGAAGCTATTAAAGACATGGGAAAAAGTTACAAAGGATTTTTATATGTTGGTCTTATGATTAAAAATAATAATCCTTATCTTATTGAGTATAACGTGAGAATGGGAGATCCAGAATGCCAAACAATTTTACCACTTTTAGCTACTGATTTGTTAGATTTAATTTTATCTTGTTGCGATGAAACTCTAGAAAATCAAAATATTCTTTGGGAAGAAAAAAAAAGTATGTGTGTAGTCCTTTGCTCTAATGGATATCCAGATATTTTTAAAAAAAATATAGAAATACCAAATATTGAAAAAATAAAGAATAATGACTCATTTTTTATTTACCACGCTGGAACAGAAAAAAAGGATAATAAAGTATATGCTAATGGAGGAAGGGTACTAAATTTTGTTAGCATCTCTGATAATTTAAAATCTTCAAGAGAAAAAGTAATTAAAGAAATTGAAAATCTAAATTGGCACAACGGTTTTTATCGAAAAGATATTGGATATAAAATTATAGACAAATGAGAATTATAGGAGGAAATCTTAAAGGAAAAAAATTATTAATTCCTCTGGATAAATCTACCAGACCACTTAGAGATATGGTAAGAGAATCTATTTTCAATATTTTAAATCATTCAAGTAAAGTGTCTAAAAATATAAATAACTCTAAAGTATTGGATTTATTTTCTGGTACTGGTTCATTTGGAATTGAATGCTTATCAAGAGGAGCTCAAGAAGTAGTTTTCTTTGAGAATTATTCTAATTCGTTAAAAATTTTGAAAAATAATTTATTTAACTTAGAATTAGAGAGCAAAACTATAATATATGAAAGTAATGCATATGATTTAAAGGAATCAAATTTGAAGAGTCAAATTTTTGATGTAATTTTTCTAGATCCTCCCTTTAAAGACAAAGAAATAAATATTTTGATCGATCAAATAAAAATACTTAAAATTGCTGATATCAATACATTAATAATTGTACACCGAAACAAAAAATCGGTGGATAATATTTCTAAGATTCTAAATGTTTTGGATGAAAAAAATTATGGTTTATCTAAAATTTTATTCGGTAAGTTAATTTAAATAAGTAATTTTGACGTTTCAATTTTAATTAACTCTACTGAAGGTTGATCAAAAGGATTCACTTCCATTAATCTTCCTAACAAAATTGTCTCTAAAACAAAAAAAGTAAATAATTCTCCGACAGTTTCCTCATTTCTACTCAAAATTTCAAAGCTTCTAAAAGGTATTTTTTTTCTATTAAAAACTATTTGAGTTGCCTGTCTTTGTGCTTTGATAATTTGATTTAAATTTTTATTTTTTAAAATTGAAAATTTATCAAATAAGTTTTTATTCGATAATTTATTTGTTTTTTCATTTGAAATTCCAAAAAATGTAAAAAAATTATTTTTTGGTCCATCTAAATAAAGTTGAAGCAAACTATGATTATCCTTGGGCATAGATGAAATAATAGGAAAAATACCCTTATTATCTTTTCCTAAACTTTCTGCCGTAAGTTGTTGGTACCATTTGAATAAATTATTAGAACTTTCGTCATAGTTTAGAATTACTGAATTTTTTTTCCCTTTTGAAACGCAGTTAAATATGAAATTAACGTTGTAAATCAATTGATTTAGAAAATATTTATTTTTTATTAAGTAATTGAGCCTTTTAAATTTTCTCTCATTTAGTCCCAACAATTCTGCTGGTAGCATTCCAACTTCGGATAAAACAGAATATCTTCCTCCAATATAATTTTTATGTTCAATTATGTCTGCCTTTAATTTATTTCCAAGTTTTGTGAGAAAGCTAGATTTTTTTTCTGTAATTACTATATTTTTGTTTTTTTTTCCAGAATTCAGAATTACGTTGAAGTTTGATATGGTCTCAAGTGTGTTGCCAGATTTTGATACTATTAAATTTAAAGTTTTTTTCTTATTTTTAAAATTAATTTTACTATTAAGGTTATTATAAAAATTTATTTTTTTTTTAATTTTTAATTTTAGAAAGTCATATATTGCCTCTGTACCCAAAATAGAACCACCCATACCAATTAGATTGATGGTGTCGAAGTTTTTATATTTATTCAAAAAATTTTTTTTGTAACTATATTTATAATTTTCATTAAATGAATTAAGCAGCGAGTCACTTGTAATTAATTCTTTTTTTAAAATATTATTTATTTTTTTTTTTACTTTTATATTTTTTTTTTGTTTGAAATTTTTGAAAATTATGTTTTTCGAAAACATTTATTTACTTAATTTTTTTTAATATTGAACTTTCAATAGATGTGGATTGTTCTGAAGATGAAGCATCTTCTTCACTTTCGCTATTCTTAAGTAAATACTCTATGTTTGATTGATCACTTTCAATATCTTTAGTAGATTTCACACTTGCTTCACCTGGTTTTGGTAATTTATCAAAATCAGGAGGCATAGCTAATGGATTTTTTTTATCAATTAAAAATTCATCACCCTGATCTGATCTTTTTTTACCCTGCAAGGCCTCTCCCACACCACATGAATATAAAAAAAATAAGAAGAATAACAACTTGGAAATTTTAAAGAGTTTATTCATTTACTTTTTTATAACTTATTAATTCGGCCAGAATAAGTAAAATAATCCCAATTGTTATAAATATGTCAGCCACATTGAAAATAAACCAATGATATCCATTATAATTTAAGTCAAAAAAGTCTGGGACAGCGCTATAATATATCCTATCAAATAGATTGCCTAATGAGCCCCCTAAAATAACAAGAAGGAAATAATACTTTATTCCTTTTTCCTTAAATAATAGATAAATTATCACAAAATTAATCAGAACAATCAAAATAGTGACTACATTATAAAAATAATCCTGATCCGAATATAATAAACCAAAACCAATTCCTTTATTCCAAACTAGATAAAAATTTAAAAATGAGTTTATGTAAATATCTACTCGTCCAGTTTCTTCTAATATATTTAAGATAAGTATTTTGGATATTCTATCTAATAGGAAAATTGATAATAAAATAAAAATGCTTATTGCAATTTTTTTTATGTATTCATTTTTCATGAAAGATGACAATTACCGTCTCGTTCACAAATATTTTCTCTGATTTTCCAGCAAACAGGACACTTATTTCCAACAGCTTTTGAACTAGTTATCTCAATTTCTTTTTCTAAACTGCTATCACTTAAGATTGAAGCAGAGGATGTAATACAAATTTCTGAAAAGTCATGGTTCTGAGCTAAACTATACATGTCTTTGTCTTTGATTTTTATTTCAATATTTGCCTCTAAACTTGAACCAATAATTTTATCAGCCCTTTTACTTTCAATACTAATATTTGCTTCATCTCTGATCAGTTTAAGTTTATCCCATTTATTATTTAATTCTTCATTTTTCCATTGATTAGGAATTTTAACAAATTTTTGTAAATGAATGCTTCCATCAACATCTTCTTTATTAATTAAATGATAAATTTCCTCAGTAGTAAATGACAAAATTGGTGCAAACCATTTCAATAAACATTCTAAAATTACTTTAAGAATTAAAATACAATCAGAACGCTTTTTTGAATCTTTTGGATCACAGTAAAGAAGATCTTTTCTTATATCAAAATAAAATGCTGAAAGTTCTACCGTGCAAAAATTTAATAATTCTTTATATAAATTATGAAAATTATATGAACTGAAATATTTATTAAAGTTCTCATCGATCATATATAACCTATGCAGCATGTACTTTTCTAATTCAGGAATATTATTTAAATCAATTTTATCAAAATTTACTTTTGAATATTCATCTTGTATGTTTCCTAAAAGGTATCTGAAAGTATTTCTTATTTTTCTATAAGACTCAGAATGCTGATCCAAAATTGAATAATCAATTCTTAAATCTTCAGCATAATTTGATGAGGCAACCCAAATTCTAAGTATGTCTGCACCATATTTTTTTAAAATATCCTCTGGAGCAATAACATTTCCTGTTGATTTAGACATTTTTAATCCTTTTCCATCAACAACGAAGCCATGAGATAAGATACTTTCAAAGGGCGCTCTCCCTCTTGTTCCGCAAGACTCGAGTAAAGAAGAATGAAACCATCCCCTATGCTGATCTGAACCCTCCAGATACATTGATGCAGGCCATTTTAGATCTTCTCTCTTTTCTAAAACAAAAGAATGGGTTGATCCACTATCAAACCATACTTCTACAATGTCACTAGTCTTTTCAAAATCATCCGCTTTGTATTTATCTCCTAGAAGTCTCTGGAAATTATCCTCAAACCAACAATCTGATCCTTCTTTTTCATAAATTGTAGCAATATTCTCAAAAACTTCTTCATCAACAAGAATTTCACCATTTTTTTTGGAAATAAATATTGGAAGTGGAACTCCCCACACCCTTTGTCTAGAGACACACCAATCTGGTCTCGTCTCTATCATTGCTTTAATTCTTTCTTTTCCTTTACTAGGATAAAAAGTAGTGTCATTTATTGCTTTGAGTGCTTTATCTCTTAACTTATGGCTTTCCATTGAAATAAACCATTGGGGTGTTGCTCTATGAACCAAAGGAGCTTTAGATCTCCAAGAGTGAGGATAAGAGTGTGTTAGTTTACCATTGTTTAAAAGACCTTTGAGCTCTTTAAGCTTTTCGATAACAATATCATTTGCTTTAAAAATGTGAGTACCTTCAA